>DASWKT010000203.1:0-2158 GCA_036396515.1 Anaerolineales bacterium
AGCCAGGCGATCAATTTCCATGGCCCTTCCTCGTCGACAAGCCCCGCGCTTACGCGTTGTCTGATTTCCAGATCCAGCATTTCTGCAATATCGTCGCTCAAATCTTCCTTGACAAAAATGCGGTCGCGCTGGCCATAGATCTGGGCGCGTTGCTTGTTGAGCACATCATCATATTCGAGCAGGTGCTTGCGCACGTCGAAGTTTGCACCTTCGATGCGGTGTTGGGATTGTTCGATGACATTCCCGACCAGGCGCGCTTCGAGAGGCAGCGAGTCGTCTACGCGTAAACGTTCCATGAGATTACTGACCTGCGAGCCACCCTGTAAACGCATGAGGTCATCCTGAAGCGACAGGTAGAAACGCGAGGAGCCGGGGTCGCCCTGGCGTGCAGCACGACCGCGCAGCTGATTGTCAATGCGCCGCGCTTCGTGTCGTTCCGAGCCGATGACATGCAAGCCGCCCAGCTCTTTTACGCGTTCCATATCTTCAAAATATTGAAGAAGAAGCTTGACCTCAGCCTCGTAAATGCTGAAATTTGACGGATCGACATTCTTCAAAGCCTGACGCCGTTCTTCGAGAGTCATATCGAATGGGTTTTCATAACCCGCTTTGCGAAGAACACGGTTAACTTCGGCAATGACTTCTTCAGCCAATTCACCGCCGAGTTTAATATCCACCCCGCGGCCTGCCATATTGGTTGCGATGGTCACCGCCCCAAAGGCTCCCGCGCCGGCGATGATTTGTGATTCTTCGGTGTGTTTGCGGGCGTTAAGGACCTGGTGTGGGACTCCACCCTGCAATACTTTCTTTAAGCGATTTTCATCCTGCACATCGAGCTTCAGCATTTCAAGAACGATGGGTAGATTGGATGCGTCTTCAGGGTTGATGTTCGTGAGGCCGAACGGCTGGATGAACTTGCGCAGTGAATCGGGGGTTATCTTTTCGAGCGGCTCGTTGAACTGTTGGAGTTCCGGTATGAGACGTCCGTCTTCTTCGCGGTTGTTCGCTTCCATCCATACGTGTCGGACGATGGCGATCTGTATTAAGCGGCGAACGGATTCGGCCTTGAGTCGATTCGAGAGCAGTTCCGACGATTCAACTGATGTCGTGCCAACAAGGATCGGCCGTCCGCGTACATGCTCGCGAACGATCTCCATGATGATAGCGCGCAGTTTGGCCTCAAAGGTCTTGTAGATGACATCCGGGTAATCCTTACGGCGATAAAAAAGTGGTTTTCCATCGCCCTGCCCTCTTCCCGAGGGTTCGCGTTTTGCAAAATAGGAGAATGAATAGCCGTCTTCATCTTTTGCCTTGATTTCCACCAAAGGCGCGCTATTACCAAAAGCCAAATATTCAAGGTTTGGGGGAATCGGTGTTACTTCAAGATTATAGATCTTGCTGAACTCTTCAGCTTCTGTGAGAGCCGTGCCGGTCATGCCTGCGAGCTTTTTATACAGACGGTAATAATTTTGCAATGTGATGGTTGCATATGTCACATTTTCAGGCTCGATCTTCACACCTTCCTTTGCTTCCACAGCCTGGTGCAAACCGTCGCTCCAACGGCGGCCTGGCATGAGACGTCCCGTGAACTCGTCCACGATCACAACCTTGCCTGCCTGGACAAGGTATTCCTTATTGCGTCTGAAGAGGTACTGTGCCCGCAATGCCTGTTCCAGGTAGCCCCGGAGCCGCGCCTGTTCAGGAGTCACATCTTCGGGGCGGTCTGGATCCATTAACGGCTGGTTCAACATTTGTTCAACGCGCGCCAAACCCACTTCTGTAATTGAGACGTTTCGATCCTTCTCATTGATCTCATAGTCTTCCGGCTTCAGTTGGCGGACGATTTGCGCCATCTTGCCATACCATTCCAGGTTTCCCGAGGCAGGTCCTGAGATAATAAGCGGCGTGCGCGCTTCGTCAATCAGCACATTGTCCACTTCATCGACAATGGCGTAATGATGTCCGCGCTGCACACGGTCACTCAAGCGCATGGTCATGTTATCACGCAGATAGTCAAAACCATACTCTGAGTTCGTACCGTAGGTAACATCGGCTTCATATGCCAAACGACGATCCACCATACGTAAAGCGTGCTGATCCTCGTGCGGGGACTCGCGTTCAAAATCGACAATAAATGCTTTCTTGCCGTTCTCGGTGG
>DASWKT010000204.1:0-5149 GCA_036396515.1 Anaerolineales bacterium
GTCGCAAAATCAAACCCATTTCATGGTGGGGATTTATCATCCTTCTTCTCCCTCTTGCCGTGGACGGCGGTACACATGCGATTAGTGACTTTGCTGGCATTGGACTGGGATTCCGTGATACAAATGTATGGCTGGCGATGTTGACCAACAATGAATTTCCTGCAACGTTCTACGCAGGTGACGCGCTGGGCTCGTTCAACTCACTCATGCGTTTCATCACTGGGCTTCTGGCTGGTCTCGGAATCGTCTGGCTCGCCTTCCCATACTTTTTCCAAACCCAAGCCTACAATCAACAACTGGATGAGAGAAGTTATGCCAAAGTCATCGAACAAATCAAAAGTCAAGATCCGCATCCTTCTGGCGGATGACCATCACATCGTCCGCGCAGGGGTGAGACAACTGCTTGAAAGCGCGAACGATCTCCAGGTCATTGCAGAGGCGGGGGACGGGGAAGAGGCGCAGGCGCTCATCCAAAAACACAAACCCGATGTCGCGGTGCTCGATATCCAAATGCCTAAAGCCAGCGGCATCGAGGTCACGCGCTGGGTGCGTTCGCATTTGCCTGAAGTAGGCGTGCTGATTCTCACAGCTTACGATGACGATCCATACGTGATGGCAGTTTTGCAGGCGGGCGCGAATGGATACGTGCTCAAGACGGCACAAGCCGACGACCTCATTCAAGCAGTACGCGATGTAAATGAAGGCAAGTCCGCGCTCGACCCAGCCATCACACGCAAGTTGATGTCCAACATCTTCAAGGGACCTGAAAAGAAAATCGTTGAGCCGCTGACTGACCGTGAGCTCGATGTGTTGCGACTCGCCGCAAAAGGATTTACCAACAAAGCCATCGGTGTGCAGCTCACCATCAGCGACCGCACCGTGCAGGGACATCTCGCGCACATCTTCGCCAAACTGCAAGCCAACAGCCGCACCGAAGCTGTCATGCGCGCAGTCTCGCTGGGGTTGATCTCGCAAGGCTCGGGCAATATCGTTGAAGAAGAATGATACGATTCATCCCTGGCTGGCGCGGTCTCACTCAACTATTTGCGTTTACCATTCTGCCGCTTACGCTTTTACTACTCGTGATCGCATTCGGCGGCGTCAACATGCATCAGCAGGATATGCGCGCCCTCGTTGGTGAGCGTGATGAACGTGCAGTTCAATCTTCCGCCGCCGCGCTCCAATCTGAGTTGCATCACCGCATTGCGACGATTACCAGTATGGAAGTTTTGGCTTCCGAAGGTCTACCTTTTGAGACTATCTTTGCAACCACAAACGACCTGACTGATGACTTCAATGGCGAAATGGCTTTCCTTGATTCCGATGGGGGCTTACTTGCCAATACAGGCAATGACAGTTTTTGGACATGGGTTTCTCAAAACGCACAGAGTCTCTCCCTCACCTCTCCTTCGGATACTTCCCCCTTCGGGGACGATGCGACTGCGCTCAGCACAAGCCTTGAACCTGTCTTCTCCACCCCCATCCTTGATCCCAACTCAAAGCGACTTTTTGTCATCGTTTCAGCATTTTCTGCCTCTCGCGATGTGATCGTGGCTGGCGCGTTTTCGCCTGAAACACTTGCCGCTGAAACCCTCTCAACCACCTATCCCACAGGTAGTCATGTGACCATCTACCTGCTGGATGGATCGCGCCGATTGCTTTTCGTGAGCGGCGTACTCGCACAGGACAGATTGGAATCAGACCACCCAGGTGTGACAGAGGCATTACAGGGGGAGAGCGGTGTTTTGTATGTCAAGAAGAATGAGACCGAACATGTTGTCGCCTATAGTCCCATCGAATCAACAGGCTGGGCGTTAATCACGGAGGAAGAATGGGAAATGGTGATTAGTCCATCGTTACAGTTAACCCAGATGGCTCCGCTTGTAATGGTGCCTGCCTTCATTCTTGCTTTAATCGCATTATGGTTTGGCGCGAATCAAATTGTTCAACCTCTCCAAAGACTCGAATCCAAAGCCGCCGCGCTGGCGTGGGGTGACTTTGATGCGATCAAGGAATCAGTCGGCGGGATTTCAGAAGTGCAACATCTACAACTGGAATTAACCGAAATGTCTCGTAAGGTGCAAGCCGCCCAAAACGGACTGCACGACTACATCGGCGCGATCACCTCTGCACAGGAGGAGGAACGCTTGAGACTGGCGCGTGAATTGCACGACGACACCATCCAGGCGGTCATCGCGCTAAAGCAACGCGTGCAACTCGCGCAGAAATCCATCAAAGACCAGCATGGACGACAATCGCTGAATGAACTGGAAATCCTCGCCGAACAAACCATTGAGAATCTACGCCGTTTGACACGCGCCTTGCGTCCCATTTATCTTGAAGACCTGGGTCTTGTCACCGCACTCGAAATGCTGACGCGGGAAACGAGTCAAAACAATCACCTGGTTGTGGGTTTCCAAAAAACAGGACAGGAACGCCGCCTCTCACGCGAAGTGGAATTATCGCTCTATCGTATCGCGCAGGAGGCTCTCAATAATGTAGTTAAACATTCTAAAGCTACTCATGCCGATTTGAGAATTACATTTGAAACCTCAGGTATCAAAATGGAAGTGAGTGACAATGGCAATGGATTCATCGTGCCAAAAAGCCCGACTGAGTTAGCTCCCAGCGGACACTTCGGTTTACTGGGTGTGCATGAGCGTGCCGACTTGATTAATGCGCGGCTCGAGATAGAATCCGTTTTGAGAAAAGGGACCAGACTAAAAGTCGTACTGAGCGAAGCGCTGTCCTGAGCTGGTAGGTTGAGCTTGTCGAAACCCTGTCGAAGGGACGAAGCATGAAGCGACGAAAGTCATAGGCCATTTTGCCTATCCAGAATCCCGTCATCCTGCGCTCATGCAGGTGCGGGATTTTGCTTATCATGTCAACATCCTGAATTGCAAGGAGAATGCATGGCAACTGAAACAGCATCCCCATTGGTTCCATCACGAAGCGACCGTCTGAGAATTTTCCTGCACGCCCTTCTATTTGTGCTTGGCTTTTCCCTGGTATTCATTGTCGGTTGGGGCGGATCGGTGACAGCGCTCGGTCAACTGTTCGGCGCGTATAAACGTGTCATCGCGCAAATCGGTGGTGTGGTTGTAATCGCATTCGGTTTGGCGACACTGGGAGTGATTCGCATCCCGTTGTTCTACGCCGACACCCGCACACAGTACACGGGTCAGCGCGGGACGTATGGCGGGTCGGCGTTGATGGGCATTTTCTTCGCCGCAGGCTGGAGCCCGTGCATCGGCGCAACGTTGGGCGCGATCCTAACGATGGGACTCAGCCAGCAAACAGTCGGTCAGGCCATGTGGCTGGCTTCAGGCTATTCGCTTGGTTTGGGTATCCCATTTCTCGCGATGGCATTGGGTCTGGAACGCGCTTCAGGCTGGATCAAGCGCATGAGACCTTACCAAAAATATTTCAAAATCGCCAGCGGTGTGTTTATCATTGCAATTGGCGTGTTGTTGTTCACAAACACGATGAGCCTGATTGCGATTTGGGCATTCAGGAATGGTTATTACATCGAGTCTTTTGCCGCCTATGCCGCCGCGCCGACTTATCTCACCGCCATCGTCGCGGGGTTGCTATCTTTCATTTCGCCGTGCGTGCTTCCGCTTGTGCCTGCGTATCTCGGCTATTTGAGTGGACACACGACAAAATCAGTTTAGCAGGAATCGGCGCTTGGTATCCACAATGCCTATAGTATGATTTTCGCAGATGATGATAAATATTCTTGGCTATTTCGCTTTTGCAATTGGATCAATTATCGGTTTATTAATGATCCTTGGGCACCTATTAAATAAACAAAACCTTCCCGATAGTCAGGTTGATGCAATATTAGTCTTTGGGACAGGTTTGAACTGGAAAGCGAAAGCCCGCTGGAGCCATGCCGCTAAACTTTTCAAAGCGGGCCTTGCCCGTTATATCATTGTAAGTGGCGGAGTAATTGTCCCCGATCATTCCAAAACAGAAGCAGAGTGGTTTCGAGACAACTTGATCCTATCAGGTGTTCCGGAGGAATTCATTCTTATCGAAAGTCAAGCCACCAATGCAGCTCAAAACGCATCCTACGCATTGCCTATTCTTCAGCAACAGAATTTTAGATCTGTAATCCTTGTGATGTCGGATTTTACAGGTCTACGTGCGCACCTTACAGCCAAACGTGCCTGGCAGGGGACTAGCATAGAAATTTACAATTCACACGCGTCATCAGGCTCTCATTGGAATCCGTGGACCTGGTGGTTCAAACGGGAGAGCAGACTTTTGACAAATTATGTAGTAGCCAGACTATTTCGTTACAAACTACTTCGCTATTGGTGATCGGAAAAGATTTCCATCCAGGAGACTAAATGAAACACTTTCTCTTCTTGTCATTCATCGTAATGCTTGTGTTATCGGCGTGCCAAAAGAAGTCAGTCAATATTTCAGGCGAAAAAGTTGATACCGCTGGCGGTGCTTATATCAATCTCGCCCCCAATGAACTGAACGCAATGTTGAAGGACAAGGATTTTGTATTTGTGAATGTCCATATTCCATTCGCAGGGAATATCGTAAATACAGACCTGTCCATTCCGTATGACCAGATCACTGAGCAGGAATATTTCGCACAACTCCCCACAGACAAAAATGCAAAAATCGTTTTGTATTGCCGTAGTGGACGTATGAGTACAATTGCCGCCGAAAAACTTATTGATCTTGGATTTGCCAATATTTGGAATCTGGATGGTGGGATGGTGGAATGGGAACTGGCGGGATACGACATTGAGAAGTAGGCAGAATCGCCTATATGACCAGCAGTAATATAGCTCTCGTAGAGTCTGTCTTTTAATTGCATAATTCAAACAAAGACAAGGAGACCAGCTTATGACAACAACAGTACACGATCCCGTCTGCAGCATGGATATCGATCCCGCGACTGCCGCAGGTACTTCCGAGTACAAAGGACAGACCTACTATTTCTGCTCACTCGGTTGTAAGAAGGCTTTCGATAAGGAGCCTGAAAAATATCTTGGCAAGACTGACGAGCATGCTCATCATCACTAACCTTTTTTAGACAACGGCTTGTTCAATGTATTGAACAAGCCGTTGTCTTTCTCTGGTAAGTTCTTCACTCATTCTTTGTCGTGTCTTTACACAATCTTTA
>DASWKT010000205.1:0-6778 GCA_036396515.1 Anaerolineales bacterium
ACCCCGGTGCTATGGTATACCAGGATGGCCTGTTCCACATGTTCGTTAACGGCATAAACGGTTTTCCTGTCCCAGTTGGTGTAGGCTACGCCATATCACCGGATGGCTACCACTGGATGCGTCAGGTGAACGAGCCAGTGCTAAATGCAGAAGCATTGAGTAGTAGTAATCTCCTTGGCTCAAATTTGTTCGTCACCAGCGCACTGGTTGAGGAAGATGGAACCTGGGTGTTGTATTTCTATACGATGAGCGGGAGTACTTTCAATGGTCCCGGCGACATTGGACGGGCTACTGCTCCCGCTTCAACCGGCCCATGGACAATTGATCCTGCCCCAATGCTCAGCCCCGGACCAAGCGGCTCCTGGGATGAAGTTCAAGTCAGTGCACCGAATGTGCTCAAAACAGATAATGCCTACGTTATGTACTACGATGCTCGTGGAAACGAGACGACATCCATGATCGGTATGGCAACTTCATCTGATGGTGTGCACTGGGAGAAATACAATAACCCGGCTACTAGCGACCCTGCCTTTGCAGAGAGTGATCCCGTTTTGAAAGTGAGCAATGACGGTTGGGATTCTAAAAGAGTGATTGATCCGAACGTAATCAAGACCTCTAATGGGTGGGAGATGATTTATCTTGCAACCTCCGGGTCAGGAAAATTCTCAGCGGGAGAATTCTCATTTGGTGCAGCCATCAGCCCGGATGGCATCGAATGGACGAAGAGCGATCTAAACCCGGTTCTCTCCAACAAAGATCATTTGCAATGGTCGCAAGCATTTCTCGCAACATTGCTTTATGTTGAAGAGACATATTTCCTGTATTTCGATTTCGTCACTCCCAGAACACGTGGCACAAACGTATATTTGGCTACCTATGATGGCTCATTGAAATGAAGGTCATTACCGGACGGGCACAATAAACCATCCCTTTCTAGAAAGGTTCTTCCAGATCATGAAAATGAGGCAGCCAAAAATGCCGCACACCCTTGCGAGTATGCGGCACAACTTATTGCATTCAACAGTGGTCTTGATCATGAGAGTAGCCCGATTGTCCGTCCGAACTGTCAGGCAGGCTGGCTTGACTTCGCAAAAGCAGCCTGTCTATCTCCTTATGGCTTACATGAAGTATCGATGCCGAGTGCATCCAAGAACGCTTCTTCCCCAACCGTGCCTACGTGAACGCCCGGGTTAACCTGGCCAGTAAAGTGTTCTCCAAAGGGACCGAACCCAGCAAAATCACCTTGGGCAAGCTGACTGCGTAATGGTCCCAGATATTGTTGGCAGTTCGTCGCAAAGCTATTGGCGGGGGTACCTTCTGGCCCATCAGCTCTAACAGCAGCAACCTGCATCAGCGAACCTGCCAGTGCAACGATCATAGCAACCAAGAGTAACGTTTGGAATTTCATTTTTTTCTCCTTTTGTAATATTTAAGACAGTTGTCTTTGAGCAGGAGCGCATTACGGCCTGCACTCCTGCCCAAGCTTAATCTCATTAAGCGGGTGTGAGATCCATCGCTTCGAGGATGCGTGTGAATGGGATACCTGCGGCTTCATTCACATCGCGTACTGCCTGCGGATCCTGTGCCTCAAACATGCACATCACATGTGACTCACTTGGCACCCATGCAGTGCGAATGTAGCGCACTGGCTTGCCATCCGCGGTGAAACGCTGGCTCGTCTCAATGGCGGCCTTTTGAGCCGCGGCGAGCTGCTCAAGCGTGACTCCTGGCAAATCTCGATCTGCAATATAGATAGACATTTTCGTTTCTCCTTTCTTCAGTAATCTAAGATTGAACCGTTGTGTGTATGATAGCAGGCAGGCAGGGGGTTGTCACCAACCGAAAGTTGGGCGCGCGGGTGGGTTAAAAAAGACAGGGAGTCTCAACTCTCTGCCTTCGACCAGTTTTCCTGATCTATGCCTGCTCGTTTACAACAACCCCAACTCCTTTGCCTGCGCAATTGCCTGCGTGCGGCTGTGAACGCCCAGCTTGCCGAAGAGGTTATTAATGTGCCATTTGACAGTGCTGAGCGCGATCACCAGCCGCTCGGCGATCTCGTGATTGGAAAGACCTTCAGCGATGAGATGCAGCACTTCGAGTTCGCGCTCGTTAAGCGGAACGAACAAGTCTTGATCTTTGCCACCGCGCGCTCCCGAGGTCTGCGAATCAACTTTATACTCCAGCAGTGAGCCGATTCCTCGCGCTTGCTCAATGGCTTGATCCACTGTAAGGGCGCGTCCTTTTTCCCAAGCCGCGTTGAAGCGGGCTTCACCCATCCGGGAATGCACGCCCGTGAGCGGATGTTCGGATTCTGCCCGATAAGCATGGTCGCTAGGATAGCCGAGGGCCTCTAATAATGCATCGGCGGCGGCATACAACTGGACTGCTAATTGAGAATGCGACTGGATAGTGGCGATCGCGCTAAACTCTCGGAGGCAGAGCGCGATATTTGAGGTATCTCCAATTTTTTGGAAAAGTGCGATACTCTCTTGGATTAATTGGATGGCTTCAGGATAATTACTCTGCATCCGAGCAAGCGTTGCGAGACTCAAAAGAGAATTAGCAACACTCCATTCATCGTTCTGTGCACGCTTGAGCTTAAGGCTTTCCTCGTGCAACGTCAGTGCCCGTTCATAATCCCCACGGGCAGTTGCGGCCTCTGCCAAGTTATACAAAGAAATGTACTCTCCGACCCGATCACCAAGCCGGCGAAAAAGAGAAAGACTCTCTTCGAGCCGCTCTATAGCACGCTCATTGTCTCCATGGAAGCGTGCAACTACCCCTAAACCATAAATTCCATTGGCGATCAATTGAGGTTCTTCTAGCTCGCGGGCGATCGCCAGGCTTTCTTCCATAAGGGACTGAGAGACTGTATAGTCCCTCTCCAAGCCCTGCATCATAGCCAGATAACCTGCTCCATAAAGGGCCTTGGCGCGTACGGCTGTGTTTGCCTGTGCCGCCGGTAGAGCCAGCAAATCCGCAAGGTGTTGGCGCCCCTCACGTAGATGATCCTGGATTTCCCAAAACCGCCAGAGCGCGCTGCCTAAGCGCAGTCCTGCCTCTGCTGAACCTGATTCAAGTTTGCTCCATTCCAGTGCGGCCCGCAGATTGTCGTGTTCGATCTCTAATTGGTTGAAGAGTTCTTGTTGCTTGGGCCCGCGCCACTGCGCTTTGCTTTCTTCCGCCAGAACCAGATACCAATCGAGGTGACAATCGCGCAATTTGGTCGCTTCGCCGGATTCCCGTAATAAGTTCACCGCATACTGGCGTATCGTCTCAAGTAGATGATATCGCGCCTCGCGCTGCTCCAAAATTTCAGCGACGACTAGGGATTTGCTCACTAATCGAGCCAATGCGTCCAGAATTTCACTCCGCTCTATCTTATCGCCCACACAGATTGCTTCGGCTGCGTCAAGCGTGAAACCACCGGCAAACACTGCAAGCCGTCGGAGTAACGCGCGTTCCTTTTCGGAAAGCAAGTCGTAACTCCAATCAATTGCCGCTCGAAGTGTTTGATGGCGAGGCAGCACAGCGGTGCGATTATTCGCGGTCAACAGGCTGAATCGATCATCCAGGCGCCCAGCAATTTGCTCTACCGTCAACACATTCGCTCGTGCCGCTGCCAGCTCAATCGCCAACGGAATACCATCCAAGCGCCGGCATACTTGAATGATCGCTGCCTTGTTTTGTTCTGTTGGGGTGAAGGTAGGGAGCACCAGCTGTGCTCGCGTCACAAAGAGCGCAGGGGCATCATATCCGGCGAGATCGGACGGAATCAAAGAATGGACTGGTTTAGGCAGGGAAAGCGAAGGGACAAGAAATGTTGTTTCGCCCGCTAGCCCTAGTGATTCTCGACTTGTCGCCAGAATTTGCAGTTGCGGCGAAGTCAGGAGCAACGTTTCCGCGAGCTGTGCGCAGGCCGTAAGCAGATGTTCGCAGTTATCAAGCACCAGGAGTAGTTGTCTATTTGCAAGGTAATCAGTGAGCGATGCTATTACGGGCTGGTCAAACATTTCTCGAACCCCCAGGGTTTGAGCGACTGACTGTGGAAGGAGCAAGGGATCATTCAGCGCGGCTAACTCGACCAACCACGCGCCATCGTCAAACGAATGAGTGTGTGCGAGTTCCATGACGACCTGCCGCGCCAACCGCGTCTTGCCACAGCCGCCCACGCCAGTTAAGGTGAGTAAGCGTGTTCGCCTGAGTAATTGATGGACTTGGGCCAGTTCCTTTTTCCGCCCAATGAAACTGGTTAAGGGCCCGGTCAGATTGCTGTGAGGAGCAATTTGGGATTTGTTGCGCCTGACAGTCTGATTACTCATCGAATTTCGCGGCTGTGGTTTCAAGACAACACTGCAAAATTAATGTAGCACACCTTTCAAGGCATCAAGCGGTGTGCGGATCGCATCCACAATTACTGCGTCAGTCATTCATTCCTCCAATGAAAACTCAATAAGATTCTACCACCTTGAAAGGGATGATTTTTGTACACCCCGCGTAGTGACGCATGGCACTACTCGCCAGAAGCGAATAAAGCCATAATCGAAGCAGCGGCAATCCCACTAAATCATATCCGACTACTCAGTATTACTTCCGACCCGATTAACCCAAGAGACCCTTTGGGCACCAAAAAGGAGCATGAATAACATGGTAGAGATTCTTGTGGTGGCATATCTGGTACTTAGCCTGCTAGTGACTTTGTTGATTTGGACGGTACTGATAGCTTCTAAACGACTCGACGACGAAAGCCAAACCATGAAGTACGAGTCCTTAAGGTCCAACCGATTCTTGGATTCGAAAACTGAGCCAATCAATTTCCACTCGTTATGAAACTGCTCTTTTTCATTACATGTTCTAAAGGAGCTGGATCTTGTCCATCCATTCGGGCACTATGATCACACACTAATAAAAACCGGATGGAAAAGCCCCGCTTAGAAAAGGAGCACAAATGCCTGTCAAAGGTTGGATTGAAGTCAGCGATACTTATTGCAAAGGTTGTGAACTTTGCATCAGCGCATGTCCGCAGAAGGTGATGGTACTGGACATGACGCGACTTACCCCGAAAGGCTACCACCCCGCGCACATCTTCAAGGAAGGATGCACGGGGTGTGCTATTTGTGGTCTCGTCTGCCCAGATGCAGCCATCACAGTCTATCGCGAAATCACCAAGGCAGTCGCTACGGCCACAGCATAAGTGTAGGGGCACAGCACAACGTTCAAATTTAGTCGTTCAATCCCTCCGCTGTGCCCTTACGGAGACACATAAATATGACACGTGAATTATGGAAAGGCAATGAGGCGATTGCAGAGGCCTCGGTTCGTGCGGGCCTCGAGGCCTATTTCGGCTATCCCATCACCCCACAAACTGAGATCCTTGAATATTTATCCAGACGCATGCCCGAACTCGGGCGGGCGTTCGTGCAGGCTGAATCTGAGCTTGGTGCCATTAACATGGTGTATGGCGCTGCGTGCGCGGGTGTACGCGTCATGTCCACCTCATCCAGCCCGGGTGTGAGCCTGATGATGGAGGGAATCTCATACATTGCGGGCACGGAAATCCCTGCGGTGCTCGTCAACGTGATGCGCGGCGGACCGGGCCTCGGCAATATTGCCCCCTCGCAAGGTGACTATAACCAGGCAGTGCATGGCGGCGGTCATGGCGACTATCAACCCATCGTGCTCGCGCCCGCCTCGGTTCAGGAAGCGATTGACCTAACGGTTTTGTCCTTTGACCTCGCGGAGAAATATCGTACGATCTGCATGATTATCCTTGATGGCTGTGTAGGTCAAATGATGGAGCCCGCACAGATGCCGGAGATGAGAGCTATCCGGCGCGCAAATTGGGATTGGGCGACAGACGGCAAAATGGGAAAGCGCGAGCGCCGCATCCTGACGTCCATTTATCTTGATCCCATTCAGGAAGAGAAAACCAATCTCAGGCTTTTAGCGCGTTGGAAGGCTATTCAGAAGAACGAGGTCCGTTATAAGGAATATTTCCTCGACGATGCAGAGTTCGTCATTATCGGCTTTGGGACGGCGGGGCGCGTTGCCCTATCGGCTGTGCGGACCGCGCGCCAGCAGGGCATCAAGGTCGGCTTGTTGAGGCCGATCACTGTCAGCCCGTTCCCGCACCAGGTCATTGACCAGCTTGCGGGGCGCGTGAACGGATTCCTGGTCACAGAGATGAACTCCGGTCAAATGCTTGAGGATGTCCGCTTGTCAGTAAAAGGACGCGTACCAGTCGAGTTTTATGGTCGTATGGGTGGCGTGGTTCCTTTCCCGGATGAAATTCTGCAGGAGATTCAACGAATGGCCGCGGGACCCTTATCTGTTGAAGCCAACCCGCGCGAAGAATGGTTCGAGCGCATGATGACCCGGAACTAGAGGTGAGAGATGGTTATTGCTGAAGTGAATAATCTGGTTTTCAAAAGACCAGCAGGCTTTACGGATATACCAACGACCTATTGCCCTGGCTGTACCCATGGAGTAGCGCATAGACTCGTTGCTGAAGTGCTCGAAGAAATGGGCGTGATCGAGAAGACAATTGGCGTCGCACCGGTGGGATGCTCCGTATTTGCCTATAATTACTTTGATACTGATTTTGTAGAAGCCCCGCACGGACGTGCGCCCGCCATGGCAACTGGCATCAAACGTGTACTGCCGGATCGAATTGTCTTCACCTATCAAGGTGACGGTGACCTGGCTTCAATCGGCATGGGCGAGATCGTGCATGCTGCCGCGCGCGGAGAGAACTTAACTGTGATCTTCATCAACAACG
>DASWKT010000206.1:0-9371 GCA_036396515.1 Anaerolineales bacterium
CGGAAGGCGCTTGCATCAATCACCGCTTTCGGAACAACACGGTTGATACGATGCTGGTCGGTGTCTCCCTGGCTCCGATCACTCAGGGCCCCACCTGGGTATTGCGCTCGACCTTCACCAACTACACGGGCAGCAGCATCAAATGGGACCGGAATTCCGATGGCGCGGTGCTGATCTATCACAACACAAGCTGGACAAATGCGAATAGCCCGAGTGCGATGAATATGATCAGCCCTGTATATCACGCGGTGATGCGCAACAACATTTTCCAGACCAATGGATATGCATTCGAGGAGGTTCCTACCGGTTCGACGGGGAACGACTGGAACCATGACAACTGGCACACGACACGTGCGTTAGGCACTCCTCACTTCAAGTGGGAGAACGTAGACTATAGCACCATCGCCGAGTTGTGCACGGGGACCGGGCTTGAATGCAATGGATATGAAGATTCCCCCGGATTGACCAACCCCAGTGGTGGCGATTTCACGCTTCTTTCATTGAGCCCGAATATAGATCGGGGCGTCGCGATTCCCGGCATCAATGACGGTTTCTCAGGCAATGCACCGGATGTCGGCGCGTACGAATTTGCCTTTGATCCACCCCCGACGGTCTTGGCGAGCCTGCGCGCCCATCCGAATCCTACCAACGCTGCCAGTGTGAATTTCACGGTTACCTTCTCGGAAGCTGTGACGGGTGTAGATATCCTCCCGCCGTTCAATGACTTTGGACTCACCACCAGCCCAGGCATCACAGGTGCCTCCATCACCAGTGTAAGCCCTGTTTCGGGGACCACGTACGCGGTTAGCGTTAACACCGGCTCTGGCAATGGGACCATCCGACTGGATGTGCTTGATAACGACAGCATTATTGATTCTGGAGGTCAACCGCTGGGTGGAGCAGGGGCCGGAAGTGGGAACTTCACCGGAGGCGAAGCCTACACAATAAATAAGCTCACGACAGTTACCGAGTCCTTCTCGTCCAACGGAACTTATGATGGCTGGGTGCTGGAATCAGGCGAGAACACCAATGTGGGAGCCACGCTTGATAGAAATGCCACTACTTTCAACCTGGGCGATGATCCGAGAGACAGGCAGTATCGATCGATTCTTTCGTTCAATACGAGTTCCCTGCCGGATAACGCCGCGATCCTCTCCGCACAATTGAAGATCAAGAGGCAGGGTGTGGTTGGAGCCGACCCGTTTGGGACACATGGGCTTCTGTTACTGGAAATTTGCAATAGCTCATTCAGTAATAGCAATGCACTGCAAGCCGCAGATTTCTCTGCGCCTGCCAATCCGGGAGCACTTCGGGATCAGGTTTTTGGTTTCACTTTCAGCTGGTATGGCGCTCAATTAAGCAATCCCAACCTGCTCTTCATCAACAAGTTCGGTACAACCCAGTTCCGCCTGCTCTTCCTCAAGGATGACAACGATGATCTGGGTGCGGATTACATGAAGTTCTTCTCCGGCAATTCAACAAGTGACAATTGGCCGCAATTGAGCGTCACATATTACGTACCGTAGATCACCAGGCGATAGATTGAAGTAACGTGGGTGCCTGATTCGACTGCATGGATTTGTTGCCTCACTCTCCCTTCGCGGACGTTGCAGCGCGATAGAAAGGAAAATTTTCTACGAGAGTTCGACACGTTATAATCCTGATAGACTGTTTTTATTATCGGTGAGCCAGGAGGTTTGGCTATGGAGATTTCCGTTCGTGTGGCCACAATGGACGATATCCCGGAACTGCAGACACTTATCCCTGAATCGGCGAGAGGGTTGAGCCGGGGTTACTATACTCCGCAGCAAATCGAGAGCGCGATCAAGTATATCTTTGGCGTGGACACACAATTGATCTCAGACAAGACCTATTATATTGCTGAGGCGGAAGGTGAGGTTGTTGGCTGTGGCGGCTGGAGCAAAAGGAAAACCTTATATGGCGGCGACCAGATGAAGGCTGAGCAGGATCCCCTCCTCGAGCCTGAACAGGACGCGGGGCGAATCCGAGCTTTCTTTATCCACCCAGATTGGGCACGCAAGGGAATCGGCCGGCGAATCATCGCGGCCTGTGAAGAGGCAGCCAAAGCAGATGGATTTACCCGGATGGAACTGGGGGCAACTCTGCCGGGCGAGCCGCTCTATGCGGCGATGGGATATGAGGTTACCGATCGATTCGACATCCCCATGGCCGATGGAACAACACTTCCCTGCGCGCATATGATAAAACAATTGAAGTAAAGAGGCATAATGGATTCACTGCGACAAGATACACTGCTCCATTCGGTGCTTGGAGCGATTGGGAATACTCCGCTTGTGGAACTCTCCCGCCTCACGCGTGGACTTGAGGGCCGAATCCTCGCCAAATTGGAATATCTCAACCCAGGCTTTTCCAAGAAGGACCGCATCGCCTTGCAGATGATCGAAGAGGCCGAAGCTGACGGGAGGCTCATGCCAGGCCAGACAGTCGTCGAATTAACGAGCGGCAACACGGGCACCGGGCTCTCAATCGTTTGCGCAGTAAAAGGATATCCATTTGTGGCGGTGATGTCCAAGGGCAATTCGATGGAGCGGGCGCGCATGATGAAGGCCTTTGGCGCGGAAGTGGTCTTGATAGATCAATTGCCCGATTCCAAGCCAGGTCAGGTTTCAGGCGGAGATCTGGCGCTTGTTGAAGAGGCCGCGCAACGGATCACAAAAGAACGGAACGCTTTCCGCGCGGATCAATTCCATTTAGAAAGCAGCGCGCGCGGTCATTATCTGCACACAGCTCCCGAAATCCTCAAGCAGGCAAACGGACAAATTGACGTGTTCTGTGATTTCGTCGGCACTGGCAGTTCCTTTGGAGGGTGTGCTGCGGCGTTCAAAGAATATGATCCTAATATCCTGTGTTACATCGTTGAACCTGCCGACGCTGCGATATTGGCAGGCAAGCCGATAACCAATCCAAACCACCGTATTCAGGGCGGGGGATATTCAATGACAGGTTTGCCCTTGATCAAGAAAGAATTAATCGATGGTTATCTCCAGGTGACAGATGAGGAGGCAATGGGAGTCACGCGACGATTGGCAAAAGAAGAGGGGATCTTCGCAGGCTTCTCATCAGGAACGAACGTAGCCGCGGCCATGCAATTGCTCGAGACAACCTGCCCCGGCAAAACGATTGCAGTTCTCCTGAGCGACTCGGGCTTGAAATATCTGAGCACTGACTTGTGGCTATGAACTTGTTCCGGAAATAGGTCGCGCCCGCCCTTCTTCTGAAGGAAAGGGGCGTATGGTGCGAAAATAAAAAGGCTTCGGGATGTGAGTTTCCGGAGCCTTTTCCAGGTGCTTCCCGCTTTTGGGGCATCTACAGAAAAACAATCGGCTTTTTGCCTTTTTCTCTTTGGCTTTGTCGAATCGCAAGGACTTTTTCAGTCGTTTTGGATAAGCCATATAGGACTACGCCTATTATTAGGATAAAAAGTAGTGCGGTGTACATTTTGTTTCTCCATCATACGGATTTTCACTGGCTATATGTCAGGATGCTCCAATCATACCCTAACTTACCCATCCGTATCTTTACGGTTGTGTTTGGCACATATATATCTGCCGGCTACTCTGCTAATATACCCGCCTTCGCGGACTCAAAATCAGAATAAATCGAGATAATTTGAAAAACTCCTGTCAAATCCAGCACTTCCAAAACGCCTGGCTGGGGGCTGAGCAGAGCCATTTTTCCGCCTCGGCTGGCAATTGAATTGGCTGAAGTAATCAGCATGTGAACCCCCATGGAAGAGATGTAATTCACTTCGGATACATCCACGAGCACATGGACACCTTCCCCGGAGCATTGGCGGACAAATTCGATTTCTATGCTATATCTTCCGCTCAAATCCAGCGCGCCGATAAGCTTGATCAGGCGGATGCCATTTTCCAGTTCATTGAATTCAAGTTTCATATGTTACTATCCGACTGAAATTAAAAGGAATTGTCTGAACATCAGTTTTGACGCAAGCCATTTCATTCGATATGCTTGGGTGGAATCTATTGCCATTTCGCGCCTCTGTTATAAAATAGCTAAGCGGCCAGCACTCCTGTTTTGGCTGACTCAAGATCGGAGTAAATAGGGATAATCAGCGGAATACCCGTAAATTCCAGCACCTCCGCGACATGCGGGCGTGGCTTGAGCAGCGCCAGTTTCCCGCCGCGGCTGGCAACCGTTTTGGCCGAGTTGATCAGCATTGGGATCCCAATCGAGGAGATGTAATTCACCCCGGATAAGTCCACCAGCACACGGAGATGATCACCCGAGCAGCATCGGATAAATTCGATGTCGATACTGTTTACCCCATACACATCTAATTTTCCAGTGAGTTTGATCAATCGAATGTTGCTGTCCAGTTCGTTATATTGGAGTTTCATGGGTGCTTTGACTCTAGGCTAGAATTGAAATAACAATATAAGCTCGGAAAAAGCGTTTGTCAACAACGGGTTATGGTTTTTCATGGAATGAATCTTCGAACGTATCTTTCCAAGTCATTGTGAATTACTGGTACAATTTCATAAGGCGATTCCTTAAGGAGGTTGGAGTGAGACAAATCATTGGTCCCGATGTCAGTTTTTATCAGGATGATCCCGGTACGCCGCAGGAAATCAATTTCGTGCGGATGAACGAGGCGACAGATTTCGTTATTATCCGAGCTGGGCAAAACATATGGATAGATTCCGATTTCAAAAATAACTGGCGCAGGGCAAAGGAAGTTGCTTTACCGCGCGGTTCATACTGGTTTTACGATAGCCGCGCGAATCCAAGGGAACAAGCCGAGTTGTGGTTCAACGCATTGAACGGTGATCTGGGTGAACTGCCTCTTTTCCTAGATCTCGAAGAAGCATATGGCGGTTCATTCACGGGTTGGCAGCATTGGAAGACCTTCCTGGATCGGTTCAGAACATTGGTGGGTCAAAAGGAAATTGGCATTTATACCGCTTTTCACTACTGGATCAATAATGCGCCAGTCAACCAGCCAAACGAGCTCGAATACTTCCATCGCTACCCATTGTGGATCGCGAATTATGGTGTGGCACAACCCTTAGTCCCCAGGCCCTGGGCGACAAACGAATGGCTGTTCTGGCAATTCACCGCGAGCGGAGATGGTCCGTTCTATGGCGTGGAAAGCCTGGAAATCGACCTGAATTATTTCAATGGAGATGCAGAAGCATTCGCCCAGCGTTTTGGAGTTCCAGTGCCGACAGACCCGACTCATCCCGACCCGGCAGGAAATCGATACCGCGTAAATGCGGGATCATTATACGTCCGCGAAGGACCAGGCACGAACTTCAGAGCAATTGGCTTTTTACGAAGGAATGAAGTTGTCGAAGCCCTTGAAGCGAATTTGGATGGAAGCTGGCTGCGCGTCCGTCGGCTCACGGATGGATTAACTGGCTGGGCTTCAAGCGCCTATCTTGTTCGCGTCAGTGCGCCACCTCCGCCACCGCCTCCACCCCCTACACCGACCGGGGATCGGTATCGCGTCACTGCTGGAACTTTATATGTCCGTGAGGGGCCAGGTACAAATTTCAAAGCACTCGGCTTTTTACGAAGGAACGATATTGTCGAAGCGCTTGAATTTAATGCAGACCACAGTTGGATACGCGTCCGTCGGCTCACGGATGGATTAACCGGCTGGAGTTCGAGTACATATCTGGATAAAATCACTACTCCACCTCCGTCGCCTCCACCCCCAACCGGGGATCAATATCGGGTAACGGCGAGCAGACTTCACGTCCGCGAGGGACCCGGGACAAATTTTGCATCGCTTGGTTTTCTTGAATTCAATGAAGTTGTCACAGCAATTGGGGTGAACGAGGATGGGACCTGGAGACAGGTCCGTAGAAGCGACGGGTTGACAGGCTGGTCTTCAGCCAGATTCCTTGTACTCGTCCCGCCTGCCCCTCCTCCTGGTCCTACTGAACCACCTAGTGAGGTTACCGGGAATTGGTACCGCGTTACCGGGAGACTGAATGTGCGTGAAGGGCCGGGAACAAACTTCAAGGCAGTGGACTTTCTGAGCAAGGATGAAGTGGTAGAGGCGTTGAGCGCCAATGAGGATCAGAGCTGGATACACTTTCGCCGCGTGGACGGATGGTCTGCCTGGGCATCCAGCAACTTTCTCGTCAACGTGGGCAAAACACCTGCTTCGATCATGCAAAAGGTATTCAGGGGAGTTACTTATTACCGGAAGGTGCGCACAAGTCCGCGCAGAATGGTGTCGCATGTCCTGGAAATTGACATGCAGTCTGAGGGCCTGCGCCTTTTGGTCACACCTCCGCTGCGCAACATCCTTCCACAGTTATGTACCCGTACAACTTCACAGTTCTTGAATGATCATGAAATGCAGATTGCTATCAATGGAGATGCATTCTACTATTTAGATCCATCCGATTACCCACCACAAAATTATTGTCCGGATGATGGTGATCCGGTCAGGCTTGTAGGGTACGCGGCCTCGCGAGGCAGAGCATATTTCCCGAAGGAACCTGGGCGTCCCATTTTGTATATCAATCAGCGTAACGAGATCACGTTCGATGTGCCGAAAGGCAAGGTATACAACGCCATTTCCGGGGAACGGATGTTGATTTCCAAGGGCAAAAAGGTGGCGGGTCTGGATACACAACAACTACATCCGCGCACAGCCGTGGGAATTATTCAAAACGGTCGCCGGCTATATCTGGCCGTCGTTGATGGCCGCGAAGTTAGCGAGGGTGCGACGTATAGTGAGCTGGCTGATCTGTTGCTCTCTTATGGCGTGTATACTGCCATGAGTTTTGACGGCGGCGGTTCTTCCACAATGGTGATAGAAGATGTCGATAGACTTCCTCTTGTTCTAAATACGCCGGTCAATGAAAACATTCCCGGGCGCGAGAGAGCTGTAGCCAATCACCTGGGAATTTCACTCAAGAAGTAAAGCGTTGGCCGTAATTTCTTTCGAATGGCGCACTCAGCTTCTGCCTCTCTGAAATCCATCCCCGGTCCGCGCGGGCTGCCCATTCTTGGTGTGATGCCTGAAATGGTCAGCGACATGCTCGGTCTGTTTACCAAAACAGCTCGTGACTATGGCGGTATCAGCCAATTCAAATTGTTGAGTTCAACATATCTGCTGGTGACAAATCCCGATTACGTGAAATATATTCTCCAGGATAACTACAAGAATTACATCCGCGGCAGAAGCGTTGAAACGGGCCGTGTTTTATTGGGAAATGGCCTGCCGTTAATCGACGGCGATTTCTGGCTCCGTGAGAGACGATTACTCCAGCCCGCGTTTCATCGCGAGCGGTTGGGTACATTGGCATCCACCGTGGGGGATGTGATTGATTCGTTTTTGCAAGCCTGGGAGCAAAAAGCTCGCGACAAACAAGCAATCGACATAGACGATGAAATGATGCGGCTGACCCTGACCGTGATTGTCAAATCCATGTTCAGCGCGGACATTGACAATAAGCTCGAATCATTGAGCCATGCGTTCAACGTCGCCTCCAAATTCATGCTTTGGCGCAGCCAGCAGATGTGGGCGCCACCGCTATCAGTCCCTGTCCCGCGTAATGTGGAATATAACCGCGCCCTCAAGGTCTTGAATGACACGATTTATCCGCTAATTGCCGAGGCGCGCAAGAATCCGAAAGATGACCTGCTTGGCATGCTGCTCGCGATGCGTGACCAAGATACCGGCGAAGGAATGACCGATCAACAGGCACGCGATGAAGTCGTAACCATCTTCTTCGCCGGACACGAAACGACAGCCGCTTCCATGACCTGGATGTTTTATCTTCTGTCCCAACACCCGGACGTAGAGGAACAGCTCCGGGCGGAGATCGAATCAGTCCTGGAGGGTCGTGCTCCCACGTTTGCTGAACTACCCAAGCTGACTTATATGCAGCAGGTTATTCACGAAACACTGCGTTTATATCCGGCCGCTTATTTGTTCGCACGCGAAGCTGTGACGGAGGATACGATAGATGGCTATCCCATTCCTGCGAAGACCCTGATATTCATAACGCCCTATATTACCCACCGCGATCCAAACTACTGGCCGGACCCTGAACGCTTTGACCCACAGCGCTTTACACCTGAAAACAGCGCGGGCCGTCCGCGGCAAGTCTATTATCCGTTTGGAGAAGGACCTCATCTGTGCATTGGAAATAATTTTGCATTGATGGAGATGCAGCTCATCCTGGCGATCGCGCTGCAACGCTTCAGACTTGGGCTGGTTCCGGATCAAACCATCGCGCTCAAACCCGAAGCCACGCTCAGGTCAAAACACGGAATGAAGATGACCCTAGAACGGATATAAAGTAAAACATGGATATTCCCCAACTCTACGGCGGCATCGAAGCAGGCGGCACAAAATTTATCTGTGTGGTCGCCAGTGGGCCCGGTCATATCGTCGAAGAAGTCCGCTTTCCGACCACGACACCGGAAGAAACCCTGGGAAAAGCCATCCAATTCTTCCAGCCCTTTGTCTGTTCGGGAAGGATCAGTTCCATTGGAGTCGGTTCCTTCGGACCACTGGATCTCAATCCGGAGTCATCCACCTACGGTTTTATTACCCCCACACCCAAACCTCACTGGAGTAACACTGACGTGCGCGGTGCACTTCAACGCGGCCTGAATGTTCCGATCGCCCTTGATACGGATGTCAATACTGCTGGGCTTGGGGAATCCGTCTGGGGGGCGAGCAAAGGATTTGATCCATCGTTATATCTCACAATCGGAACGGGCATCGGCGGTGGATATATCAAGGATGGAAAGCCGTTACTGGGTCTGCTCACCCCCGAGATGGGACACCTCCTCATCCCGCACAGCCGCGAGCTGGATCCGTTTAATGGGAATTGTCCCTTCCACGGTGACTGCTTCGAGGGCCTCGCCAGCGGGCCCGCCATCGAGAAGCGCCTTGGTATAGCGGGAGCCAACGTCCCTGAGACCGATGCGTTCTGGGATATCGAAGCGGATTACATCGCATCCGCATTGATGAATTACATCCTGGTCTTATCCCCCAAGAAGATCATCCTGGGCGGGGGTGTCATGCAGCGTCAGTTCCTGTTCGCGAAGATCAGGCACAGAGTTCAGGAATTGTTGAATGATTATGTGTCCAGCAAAAGCGTGTTGGAAAACATTGAGGAGTACATCGTTCCGCCGGGACTTGGAAATCAATCAGGCAGTTTGGGGGCAATTGCACTTGCAATGCAAAAGTAGCGCAGAACGTCCCGCAGGCGCCGTCCTGCGACCGCAGGGAGTGCCGAAGGGTTTCTGCCAATGCTTAATTTTCCGCGGCAAACCTGCGGGACGTTCGTTGTTTTTCTGCTTACGGCGCAGGCCAGGGGATAATTACAGGA
>DASWKT010000207.1:0-3103 GCA_036396515.1 Anaerolineales bacterium
ACGCCGTGATTGCCTTTTTGCTTTACAATAACAACCGTCTAACACTTTCCTCATTCTTCTTTCTCCTTCTTTCCCTCTTCATCGTCCTGGCCTATTCTACTCCTCCCGTTCGCCTCATCAACCGCGGCTTTGGTGAATTCCTGCTTGCCGCGCATTTGGCATATGTATTTCCCTCCCTTGCATACATTCTTCAAGCCGGTGAAACCCATCGTTTTTTACTGCTCACGATTCCGCTTGCTTTTCTGGCTTTTGCATATTTCATCGTCATGGATTTTCCCTCCTTTGCATCTGACCGCAAATACGAGCGCATTACCTTTCTCACGCGTCTGGGTTGGGAACGTGCCGTGCCCTTGCATCATCTTTTTGTTTTGCTGGCTTATCTTTTCTTTCTGGCATCGCCTGCCTTCGGTCTTTCGCTCTCGCTCTTATGGCCTGCGTTCCTTACATTGCCTTTTGCCCTCTTCCAAATTTTCCAGCTCCGAAACATCGCGCTTGGCGCGCCTACCAACTGGATTCTCCTGACCGTGACCGCCCTCTCCGTGTTTGGGCTTACTGTCTATTTTTTGAGTTTGACTTTCTGGCTTCGATAAGACAATGCCTGAATTTTTGACACTCCCTCCTCCAGACGAAGCGCGTGCACTGTTGCTCTCGCATCTTCCTGTGCCGATCCTTGATTCTGAGACGATTGATGTTGCTTCATCCCTCGGCCGCGTTCTCTCGGAAGACATTGTTGCGCCGCACCCACTTCCTGAATTCCAGCGGACAGCTGTGGATGGATATGCCGTGCGCGCCAGCGATACGTTTGGCGCAAGCGACTCAATGCCTGCCTATCTTGCATTGGTCGGTGAAGTCCCGATGGGTGATGCCCCCGCGTTTGAAATTGGCGAGGACCGGTGCGCGCTAATTCACACGGGTGGCATGCTGCCTGCTAACGCGAACGCGGTGGTGATGTTGGAATACGCACAATCAGCGCATGAAGATGAAATCGAAATCTTCCGGGCGGTCGCCGAAGGTGAGAATGTGATACGCGTCGGGGAGGATGTGGCTGCAGGACAAATCGTGCAGGCAAAGGGGAGTCTGATCCGTCCTGCCGACATTGGCGGATTGATAGCGTTGGGAATTATGAAGGTCAACGTCGTCAGAAAGATAATAGTCGGGCTGATCTCCACAGGCGATGAGGTCGTGCCTCCATCCGAATCTCCGCGCCCCGGCCAGGTGCGCGATGTCAACTCCTTTACGCTGAGGGCGCTCGTTGAGAAATCGGGAGGGATTGCGAAAGGTTATGGGATTATGCCCGATAGCTTTGATGCGCTAAAAGCCGCAGCCGCCAATGCACTCTCAGAATGTGACATGGTACTGATCACCGCGGGCTCATCCGCCAGTACGCGCGATATGACTGCCGAGGTGATCCGCTCATTGGGTGAGCCGGGTGTACTTGTGCACGGTATTAACACACGCCCTGGCAAGCCGACCATTCTGGGTGTGTGTAATGGGCGGGCGGTAATAGGGCTGCCTGGAAATCCTGTCAGTGCACTGGTGAATGGATATTTGTTTGTCGTCCCTGTAATTGAAAATTTGTTGGGTATGCTGCCAAAACCAAGGGCAGCTCTGTTAGCCCGGTTGACTGTAAATCTTCCATCTCAAGCAGGTCGTGAAGATTGGTGGCCGGTGAAACTATTACGTCCTGAGCCAATCCCTGCTGGAGCAGATTCGACATCATTTCCTGAGGGCATGGTCGAATATCAAGCCGATCCCATCTTTGGTAAAAGTAATCTGATCTTCAATTTGGCCGCAGCAGATGGATTGTTGCGAATTCATCCCGATGCGACAGGCTTATCTGCTGGGGAAATGGTGGAAGTGATTTTACTGTAGGCGGCTTATTCCCATAAGTTGTAAGATATTCTGGAGGTTCGTCCTACCCTTGCCACGCCAGCTTTTCCAAATCCACATTTCCGCCGCTGAGAATTATCCCCACCTTCAATCCACTCAAATCAATTTTTCTTTCCCATAAAACGGCGACCGCGACAGCCGCGGATGGTTCGATCACGATCTTGGCGCGTTCCCATATGAATTTCATTGATTCGATAATTCCGGCTTCGCTCACGGTGACAATCTGCTCAACACGTTCCTGGATGATGGGAAACGTCAATGTGCCGAGCGAAGTCAACAATCCATCAGCGATCGTTTTGGGATTCGCTGATGGAACGATCTGACCTGTTTGTATGGAACGATAGGCGTCATCCGCTAGTTCCGGCTCAGTTCCTATAACTCGGATATCTGGTTTGAGTTCAGTTGCCGCGATAGCTGTGCCGCTCAAGAGTCCGCCGCCGCCGACCGGCGCGATGATTACATCCAGGTCAGGCACATCTTCGAGTAATTCAAGCACAGCAGTTCCTTGCCCCGCGATGACGCGTTCATCGTTATATGGATGAATGACTGCTGAACGAGTCCCTTCAACGACGTTCGCAAGCGTCGCTTCACGCGCCTGCAGAGTTGGTTCACAAAAAGTGATCTTCCCGCCATAACCCGCCACCGCTGCTTTCTTAACTCCTGGCGCGTTGTCCGGCATGACGATGTAGGAAGGGATACCGCGCAACCGTGCCGCCAGCGCCAGCGCCTGCGCGTGATTCCCTGACGAGTGTGTCGATACCCCGCGTTGGGCTTCTTTCTCGGTTAGTGAAAACACTGCATGACAGGCGCCGCGAAACTTAAAAGCACCCACCTTTTGAAAGTTCTCACACTTCAGGTAAACGTGTGCATCTACATGGTGGTCGAGACTCTCATTTGTCAATACAGGCGTGCGATGCGCATACGGACGTATTCTTTCTACGGCTTGACGAATATCGTTCAGGGTAAGGGGCATGTTTTCTCCAGTACGCTGCAGAGTCAGTATGAATAATTTTCACCGTCCAGAAAGAAAACGCAAGCCAACAACTTATCATCCCCAAAGGGGCCACTCGGTCGGGAGACTTCGCACTCCGTGGCTAATAGCCTCTCTCAAAATCAACTTGATATTTCAAGGGCCTGCCTTCAGTGTACAGGTAATAATTTTCGATAAATAACTCTGTAATGTTCTCTGGGTAACTGATAGCAGAAGTATGAA
>DASWKT010000208.1:0-5151 GCA_036396515.1 Anaerolineales bacterium
AAGATCTCATCAAGGTTCCGTCTGTAATTATTTCCCTGCACATCAATATAGTTCAAGTTGAGATAGTTTAGCGGCAATTCGCATGGCCGATACAACAGGGGGATCAATGTTAGCTTGCGATTGCTGGCAAACAAGAATTCACGTTCCACCCATTCGGAAGCAATCGAATCTGGTGAAAGAACAAAGATTACATATTGACTGCTTCTAAGCGCATTTTCAATTTCGAATCTCCAACGAGAACCACCTCGTAAACCCGCTACATCGTACCAAACATCAAACCCTGCATTTTTCAGATCCGCGACCAATTGCTCAACAAAAGAGAGGTCTTTACGAGAATAGGAGATAAAAACTTGGGCCATATATACATCTCCCAACAGAGGTAATCCGAAATGCCATTATACAATCAAAAGTAAGCAGTGTGGCGAGTCTGGTCCAGGCGCGAGACCTATGATGCAAGAATGGATTACTAATATTAGAGATCAATGCCTGAGAGCCAAAGTCCCATTTTTCTTCAAGCAATGGGATGGTGTGCACACCAGTGCCTGCGGCACTTGCGCAGGTGAAAGCCGCGAAGCGGGCGGGGAGAACTCTCGAAGGAAGAACGTGGGATGAGATGCCGATCAATATGAATTTGGTAAAAGCGTAGCGGTATAATCCTTTCTTATGTCCAAACGCTTTCTGATGCTTTCAATCCTATTCGTAACACTCATCACTGCCGCGGCGACCGCTTATTACACATATCGACCCAACGCCGCTCGCCTCGACAAGTTCCATCAGTGGAGGCGTAACCCCGCTGCACACCCGGACTGGAAGCTGGCTGCCGGGACCCAATGCGGCTCCGCTCCGTTTCTTTTCCCCACCGATGGATTCGCCGGTTTCCTGTGGGGCGACTCATTCGGTTTGCGTCACACCCATCAAGGCATAGATATCTTTGCGGGGACAGATATCGGCGTCACACGCGTCATTGCCGCGTATCCTGGTTACCTGAGACGGCTGCCTGAATGGAAATCCGCGCTGATTGTTCGCGTTCCCAGTGATCCACTTCAACCCGGGCATCAGATCTGGCTCTACTATACCCATATGGCTGACCAGAATGGTAATTCTTATATTTCTTCTGAGTTCCCGGCGGGCACTTCTGAAAAATTTATCGAGGCGGGTACATTCCTTGGCTACCAGGGAAATTATTCCGGCGACCCGAACAACCCCACCGGAATTCACCTGCACTTTTCAATTGTCCAGGATGACGGCAATGGCCGATTCAAAAATGAGCTGGATATCAGGAATACCCTTGACCCTTCGCACTATTTGGGATTACCTTTGAACGCATACGAAAACCGGGATAGAGTCCCGCTGTGTGAAGGATCCGATGAACAAGCTCAGGGATGAAGTTGTATTGATCACCGGTGCAGGCAAGGGGAGCGGGCGATACCTTGCACAGGCATTTGCCGAACGTGGAGCCATTGTCGCCGCAAATGACATTTCACCGATCAATGTTGAGGAAGTTGTTGACCAGATCGTTGCAAAGGGCGGGCAGGCTAAAGCGTACATCGATGACATTGCCAAAAAGGTAGCTGCACAGAGCCTCGTCAAACAAGTGGAAGAGGACTTCGGCCGCATCGATATTCTGATCAACCATGCGGCCGTGCAGCCGCGGGTCTCACTGCTCGACATGGACGAGTGGGACTGGCACCGCGTGCTCGACGTCAATCTGACCGGCGCGTTCCTGATGATCCAATCCGTTGGGCGCC
This sequence comes from Anaerolineales bacterium, assembly GCA_036396515.1. GTDB lineage: Bacteria > Chloroflexota > Anaerolineae > Anaerolineales > Villigracilaceae > Defluviilinea. The sequence continues at coordinate 1,749 of DASWKT010000208.1, forward strand.
TTATGCGCGCATCGTCCCCGGGGAGGGCGCAAGGCTCAGGAGTGATCATCAATCTTATAGCGGCGAGCAGGAATGAGCTTGCCCTGAGCCGCCGCGCTGAGCGTGCCGAAGCGGAAGTCGAAGGGGCTGAGAGAGAAGCAGCCTTCGTCGCAAGCATGCGTGGCCTGGATGGATTGACGCACGAGGCCGCGCGCGAATTAAGTCCATATGGGATCCGGGTTTATGCGGTTAAGAATGTAGCGGAGAAAGTTGTCGAAGATGTCTTTGCCTTGCTCGACTTGCAGATGGAGGAGCGATGAAACAGTTATCAGAATACCGCGAAAAATTGATTGACAAACTGGCGACCGCCGCGAAAGACTTCCGTGCCGCGTGCCTGGCAGTAACAGAGCCGTATGCGCCACTGGAAGACGGCGGTTGGAACGCGCATCAGGTGGCCGTGCATACGCGTGATGTGGACAAGCTGGTATATGGTTTACGGGCGCGGCGTACTGCGCTGGAGGATAATCCCGAATTTCCGAATTTCGACGGCGATGCCTATATGGCTAAGCACTATGATGCAAGCGAACCGCTGGATGCCCTGTTGGATGGCTTTGTGGCAAGTGTTCAATCTTTGGCAGAAAATTTGCGTGCACTCCCACCAGAAGCATGGTCACGCGAGTCGCGGCATGCCACGTTAGGCAGTGGCTTTACCTTGCAGACCTGGGTGGAGCGGGATCTCGCTCATATCCAGGAGCATTTGGAGAGTGTGCAGAAGAGCAAGAAACCGTAATATTTAATTGTTCGTCAAGCTCACCATAACGGAAAACCAAGCAGACTTGAAACCCATCCGAGTAAGGGTCGGTAGATCTGCAAACCGATCAGCGCAATAAGGATCCCCAGCGCCGCGCCTGCGATGACATCAGAAATATAATGCAGACCCATGGCAACCCGCGCAAGTGACACCAGTGGCGCCCAAATCCACAGAGTCATTGCCAGCCAATCAGGACCCAGTCCGGTTGCGATCACTGCGATGAGGAAGGCTCGCGCCGCATGGCCGGATGGGAACGAATGGGGATCTGTATTACGGTAGATGCTTCCCCACTCTCCTTCGGGACGCCTCCGTCTCACGAGGAACTTGATAATCAAAACCAGGGCCGCCAGCAGGCTGATACCCACCAGCTGCACCACAGCCCACTCTTTCCAAAACGAGTTACCCGTCGACCAGATTATTAAGAGTCCTACCGCCCAAAACCAGGAATCGCCGGAATGAGCAAAGAAGGCGGCAATAGCGCGCAATGCGCCTGGCTTTTCAGCCACGCGCATTTGATTGGAAAGCCGTGCATCCAGATCAAGGACAGGGAACGATTTCATCTTCGTAATTTGGCATTCGGTTTGAGTTCGGTTTTTACGGTTTTCGCTTTTGCCTTGGCTGTCTCGGCGGCTTTTGCCTTTTTCGCCCTGGCCTTTTCCTTCTTCATCATTTGATGTTGTTGTCTCTCAAGGTCTGCGCGCAGTAATTCCAATTGAGGCGGTTTATCCACATCCATGCAAGGTTCGGCATATGGCCAGACGATGGCGCGCCCTTTGATCCCAATGCGCTGACTGACACGGCTCACCGCTTCATCCAGGGTTAACTGGCGAGTCGCAAGTTTGAAGAGTGTCCCAAAACCGATAATGCTTGCCGACCTCAGAGGACTCTTCCGAGTGCCAATCAGTTGCTCCCACATATCCAGATGTTCGGTCGCCATGCGGACGTGAGTAATATTCATATCCGCGCCGCAAACATCCATATCCTTGAGATGAGTGAATGTACGCTTCGAACCCGGAAAGCGGGATTCCATCACATCTTTTGGGCAAACACCGTAATACAAATCGTCCTTGGTCTCCATGCAGGTCTCGATCAGCCAATCTACCATCTCAGGTTTAATGGCTGGAATATCCGAAGAAACAACCAACACATATTTATTCTTTTTATTCAGCTCAATAGCCTTATTTACGCCCGCAACAATATTCGCAAGCATGCGCCCCTGATTCGAAAGGAAATGCATCGGTTTCTTACACGTGACGCCGCTCCTGGGCGAGAGACCAATGAGGATCACGTTATCAACATTCTTTGCATCGCTGAGAGCATCGAGCACCCATTGCACCATGGGCCTGCCAGCAATTTCGATCAGCGCCTTGGCATTTCCGTTGGAAAACGTGTAGAGCGGGTCTTCGGGTTGTGGAATTCCACCTGCTGTCACGATTGCATCCATAGATTCTCCTTGTTGCCACCGAGACACTAAGACGCGGAGATTTTATCTCTCTGTGTCTCCGCGACTCCGTGGCTAATTCAGTTCCTGTAATTGCGGCTCGAAACCCAGTTTATCGAGCATCTCATTCAATTCGGGCCAGGTCAGCGGGCGCCCCTTACCCGAGACAGCCACCAGCGCGGCCTCCATCATGTTCGTGCCGAACGAGCGGCCTTCCAAAACAGGCGTGGTGGTGACGAGATATTTTACACCACACTTTTTGAACAATTCCACATCTTCAGGTGTGGTGGTGTTCGTGACAATGACCTTACCCGTCAGGTCATCGGGCATAAAGCGTTTGATGTAATGGCAATCGCCCGCAATGACGGTCGCCCATGCGTAATATTTTCCCCATTTGGGTGTGCGCTTTTCCTGCTTTTCACCTGTGGGATAGACCCATGCAAAAGGTAACCTTCCTGCAATTGGCATGATCAGCGCGGCAAGGGTCTTGACCTGGCTGAGTTTATGAATGGCAATTGGAATTTCCAAACCGAACATCAGATCGCCAAAGATGGTTTCATAACCAGCATCAGCAAAAGATTTCGAGAGTCCCCAGCGATCCACGCCTAGGGCGACAAGGACTTTGCGTCCGCGCGAATTGATATAATCGCCAATCTTCTTATCCAGAAATGAGGCGGCTTTGTTTTCGACTGTGTTCTTCAATCCACCGCCATCTACTAACGGCGTTTTCTTCACAAAGCGCACCATGGGTTGGACTGAATAAAATGGATACGATTTACCATCCACCAGCGCGCTTAGGTCCGCGCCGCCCACGCCGAAGGCATCCAGCTTCCCGTCCAGCTCCTTATATTTCAGCGCGGCTGCTTCCATGTCGCCGTCAGTTCCAATACGTTCAATGCTGACTTTTTCGCCGAGCAGCGTCACTTCCACTGCCTTGTTGCGCTTCGACGAACCAATGCTAATGCTGACGGCTCTTTTCATGTTGTGATGCTCCTCGGACGAGATAACGTATTATATAACGGAATCAGCACGCGGCTGAGCCTGCATCTTTCCCACTGAAGGAAGTGTAAATCGGAATGTGGATCCTTTTCCCGCTTCGCTCCGGACCCAGATCCTGCCTCCGTGAAATTCGATGATTCGTTTCACCAGTGAGAGTCCGATGCCCGTTCCTT
>DASWKT010000209.1:0-3886 GCA_036396515.1 Anaerolineales bacterium
CCGGAGGCCACACACATCCGCTACCGCGTCCGTCGCTGAACACTACAAACAGCGCAACATCATCCCGCGCTGCTTCAACCGGATCAAACAGTTCCGCGACTTAGCGACCCGCTACGCCAAACGAGCCGCCTAACACAGCGTCCTAAGAAACAGAACAAGCTTATTTGCAGTGAAAATCAGTTGGGAGATTAATCACAAAAAGACGTCGCGCCTTTTCGCAAACGACGCCATCGATGGTTCGTCCTTTGTCGAGGACAGACCCGGTCACTTGAGTTATACCTAGCTTCCTAATCGGGGTCGCTTGATGCGCCACCAGTTGATGGATCAGCGTGACCGGCAACCACGGTGCACCGCGGGAGCCTTGCGGTCTCTCCAATGCTAATGTACGGCTTCTCGTCTGCCATTTGCAGTATACTCCCATTGGCTCCTGTTTCTTTTGTGAAATATGATGTATTCATCATACGGAGGTGCACCCGACTGGTGGGAGTCGGCGCGTTTTTGAGCAGTTTGCGCGGCTTCAAGTTGGTTCCGTCAAAGTGGCGCTCTCTCGTCCCACCCGCCAGCGGGTAACGCACACCGTAGAAACTGTCGAAAAAGTGGGGGAATCTAGCACAAAGCCATAGGGTTCTATCAGCTAGAGGAACCTATGGCAAAATTCAAACCATGCAATGAAGATCAACTGGTCATGCTTCCGATTTCCCTGCAGGATCAGCTTGTCCCGGATACGTTGGAGCATACCCTCAGTCAATTGGTGGAGAACCATCTTGACCTGTCAGTCTTTAATGTGCGCTACAACAACGACGAGACCGGCGCAGCCGCCATCCATCCCAAAATCCTGCTCAAAGTCATCCTGCTTGCCTACGCTAGGGGCATGATCAGTTCCCGCCAGATCGAGCGGGCGTGCCAGGAAAACATCCTCTTCATTGCCCTCTCCTATGGCTACGCTCCAGACCACAGCACGATCGCTTCATTTATCTCCTCGATGCAAAGTGAGATCCAGATCCTCTTCAGCAACGTCCTGCTGGTCTGTGAAGAACTGGGTCTACTCGACGGCACGCACTTCAGCCTGGATGGGGTGAAACTCTCTGCGAATGTCTCGAAAGAATGGAGCGGCACGATTGACGAACTCAAACACAAACGCGATAAACTGCAGGAGAAACTACAGCGCGTAATTGCCGAACATGCACGGGCGGACGAGCAGCCTGAGGGGGTCGTGGAGCGGCAAAAGAAACGCGAACGACGCTTCCAGTTGCAGGTCGAGCGGCTCAATGAATTTCTAAAGGATCGGGAACCGAAGCGCGGCAGCGAGGGCAAAGAAATCCAAAGCAATGTCATCGACAACGAATCGGTGAAGATGCCTTCTTCCCACGGCGTCATCCAGGGCTACAACGCCCAAGCGCTGGTTGATTCCAAGCATCAGGTCATTCTCGCCGCCGAGGCGTTCAGCAGCCAGGATCATGAAAATCTGGCTCCCATGCTGGCGGGTGTGAAAAAGAATCTTGCAGTGATCGGCAAGGATGAAAGTTATTTTCAAGGAAAACAACTGACTGCGGACAGCAACTATCATTCCTATAACAGTCTGGTTTTATGCCGGGATGAAAAGATCGATGCTTATATTCCCGACATCCAATTCCGAAAACGCGATCCACGCTTTGCCGATCAAGAGCGCTTCAAGGATGGCGTCCACGGCAGGCAGCGACCAACCGCGAAGCCAAGTCTCTTCACCGCTTCTGACTTCTCTTTTGATCCAACTAAACAGGTGTATCGCTGTCCGCAAGGGAAAGAACTGACCTGTCATGCCCGCAACCAGATCAACCGCTATCGGACCTATGATATTTACCATGCCCGTGTGGAAGATTGTGCCGTCTGTCCTGTGAAGGCGCGCTGTTTGAGCAAGCCTACCTCATCACGCAGGTTTCTTTCCGTAGCAGTGGATACGCAGCCGCCGAACCTGATCGATGAGATGAAGGCCAAGATCGATACCAATCAGGGCAAGCGTATTTACGCCAGACGGCTCGGCATTGTCGAACCAGTCTTTGCCAACATCTGTGTGCACAAGCGCATGCATCGTTTTACTTTACGCTCTAAATTGAAAGTGGATGTACAATGGAGATTGTTCGCTCTGGTACACAATATCGGCAAGATCCACACCTTTGGGATACTGATCTAAGCTCGCATCGTCCTGCTCTGTCGCATTCAACGCAAATGACCTGTCGATTGCCTTATCATCGGACTTGCGTTCCACTTGAAATTAGGGTTTTTCGACAGTCTCGTTAGCCCGCTCTTTGGTTTTGGTGCCAAATCGAAGAATGGGATGCATCGACAGGTCTGTGGCCCTGAGTCCCCACCAAATAAATGAGGAAAAATATGCAGCTCACTATTCAAAACCTAGGAAAACAATACCGCCGCGACTTTTGGGGACTCAAAGATTTTTCCCTTGAGATCAGGCCTGGTATTTTAGGCTTGCTCGGTCCGAACGGCGCAGGCAAGTCCACTTTCATGCGGATGCTGGCAACGATCACCAAACCAACAGAGGGGACAATTTCATGGAATGATGTAGATATTGTCAAGTCAGCCGATACCATGCGCGCTGTGCTCGGATACCTGCCGCAAGACTTCGGTGTTTATCCAAACTTGAACGCAATTGAGTTTCTCGAATATATGGCAGCGATCAAGGGATTGGATGTAAAAACAACAAGAAAACGGATTGATGAGTTACTGCAAGTGGTAAACCTTGTTGAAGCGGCGAAACGTCCGTTGGGCGGGTATTCAGGCGGCATGAAACAACGCGTTGGCATCGCACAGGCATTACTAAACGATCCGCAACTGCTCATCGTGGATGAACCCACTGTCGGGTTGGATCCTGAAGAGAGAGTCAGGTTTAGGAATTTGCTATCAGACTTGTCGGGAGAAAGAATCGTTATTCTATCCACACATATCGTTTCGGATGTGGAAGCCACCGCGACGAATATTGCCCTTGTCAACAAAGGTCATCTTTTACGTGAGTCCGTGCCCGAAGATCTGCTCAAGGAGCTGGATGGCAAAGTCTGGGAGTGGACAGTGTCCAGCGATGATTTGGTTGTGCTTAAAACAAAACACATTGTCAGCGGCACGATCCGCAGAAGCGACGGCGTGGAAGTGCGCGTGGTGAGCGAAAGCAAACCCGATGCGAACGCGCAGAACATCCCACCAAATCTCGAAGACGCATACCTGTTCTTCATCGGGCAGGAGCACCATCAATGAGTACCTTGCGCATCGTTTATCATCTCGCCCGCGCCGATTTCTTGGAACGTGTACGGCGATACAGTTTCTTGATCATGCTGGGGCTCATGCTGTTTCTTGGTTATCAAGTGGCGGCAGGCAATATGACCGTAGCTCTCGATGAATATCGCGGCGAATTTAATTCTGCATGGGTCGGCGCGTCCATGGCGTTCTTCGCATCATTCTTTCTCGGTATCTTTGGCTTTTATCTGGTAAAAGGCTCAGTTGCCCGCGACCGTGAAACAGGTGTTGGGCAAATCATGGCAGCCACTCCGATGACCCGTCCGCTTTACATGGTCGGCAAATGGGCAAGCAACTTCGCTGTATTAATGGCAATGGTCACAGTGCTTGCTATTGCAGGCATAGGTATTCAATTTCTTGCTGGTGAAAACATGCAGCTTGATCTGCCAGCCATATTCACGCCCCACATTTTTATCACGATGCCCTTAATGGCAGTCGTTGCAGCCGCCGCCCTGTTATTTGAAAGCATAGATTGGCTAAAAGGCGGGTTCGGTAATGTGATTTATTTTATTGTCACGTTTATTCTTTTTCCAGGGCTCGACGAATTAAGTAAGACAAACCATGTCCTTGAACCATTTGAACCAGTTGGCACAGCCATCCTTCG
>DASWKT010000210.1:0-36508 GCA_036396515.1 Anaerolineales bacterium
CAGCGGGCGTCATCTGACGTCTCAATTCTTTTGAGCGCTCATACGCTTCGTTAGAAACACTTTGTCCAATCACAATATTCTTAACAGGCATATGCTATCTTCTCCCCTTCCCTATAAGGGAAGGGGCCGGGGGTTAGGTCGGTTTTTCCTTCCGTCGTTTGCGTCCTGAGCTTAACACCGTTATCTCCTGCGCACTCATCCCTTGCTCGAGCAAAAACTCGCGCTTTGGCTTGAGCGCGCCGGTGGGACAAACACCTACGCATTGTCCGCATAAGACACAGGTTGTTTCAGGTATGGTTTTATCAAAAAATGTACCGATCTGCGTTTCATAGCCACGGCCTTCGAAGTTGATGGCATAGGTATATTGTGCATCGTCCGCGCAGACTTGCACACAGCGCCAGCACAACAGGCATTTCGAGTAATCGCGCACATACATCGGGTTATCATCTTTGACTTCGACCTCGCGGCGTTCAGCATCGGGAAACCGCACCGGGCTCGCGCCGTAGTCGTCCATCATGCTCAGGATTTCGGGCGCATCGGACAAGTCCATGGTGGAGGCAAGCATCTCCAGAATCGTGCGTCGCGAACGAATGACCTTCTCGCTGCGCGTCTGGACCTTCATGTTTTCCGCCGCTTTGACAACGCACGCGGGCTGAAGCACTCTCTGCCCCTCCACTTCGACAACACAGATCCGGCATAATGCATTCGCCGTCGTTGCTTCGTGGAAGCAGATCGTTGGGACATCCTGGCCTCTTTCCCGGGCAGCTTGGAGGAGGGTTTTGCCTTGTTCAACTGAAATTTCTTGTCCATCAAGCATTAGTTTCACATTAGTTGTCATTTTCAATCTCACCCTTCGATTACCGCTTCGTTTTCACTCAGCGTCCGCTCAGGGCGGAATAATTCCGGCCATAATTGGATTGCGGACAAAACTGCGCTCGCGGCGGTCTGGCCCAAGCCACACAGGCTTGCGTCTGTCATCGTCCAGCCGACGTCCTGCAGGCGGATCAAGTCATCGGGCACGCCAGCTCGGTTGGCTACACGATCCAAAATTTCCATTTGACGCTGCGTGCCCATCTGGCAAGGATAGCACTTGCCGCAGGATTCATGTGCGAAGAAGTGACCCAGCCGCTTCAAGACGTCGCGCATATCGCGCGTTTCGTCGAAGACCATCACGACGCCCGAGCCAAGTGGAAGTCCCGCGGCGCGCAAATCTTCAAAGGTCATTTTCACGTCAAGATGCGCGGATGCCGCAAAGGCGCCCGCCGCCCCACCGAATAGAACGGACTGCAATTTCTTGCCATTCGCAACTCCACCTGCCATATCCAGCAACTCACGCAGAGTTACACCGAAGGGGACTTCATAGAGTCCGGGTTTGGGCACATCGCCTGAGACACAGAACAATTTTGGGCCCGGGGATTTTTCCGTGCCGATCTTTCTATACTCGGCAGAACCTTGCGAAATGATCAAGGGGACATTACAAAGAGTTTCAACGTTGTTAATGACCGTCGGTTTGCCGAACAATCCATGAGTCGTGGGGAAAGGCGGTTTCACGCGCGGGAAGCCGCGCTTTCCCTCGATCGACTCAAACAGCGCGGTCTCCTCGCCACAGATGTAAGCGCCAGCGCCGACGCGGAGTTCAATGTCAAATGAAAAAGCAGAGCCAAGGATATTTTCCCCAAGCAAACTGGCTCGACGTGCTTCACTCAAAGCATTTTCAAGAACTGGCAAAATGTAGGGATATTCGGCGCGGATATAAATGTAGCCTTTGTTTGCGCCAATGGCATAGCCCGCGATCAACATCCCTTCGATGGTACGATGCGGATCGTCGATCAGCAGAATACGATCCTTGAATGTGCCGGGCTCAGATTCGTCAGCATTGCAGATCACGTATTTCTCAGTGCCAGGTGCTTTCGCCGCGCCCTCCCACTTGACACCAGTCGGGAATGCCGCGCCACCGCGACCGACGAGACCCGCTGCTTTGATCTCACCTACAATCTCTTCGGGTCTCATCCCCAGTGCTGTAGTGAGAGCAGGATAGGCGCCATATTTCGTGAGAGACGTTGTTCCATTCCCACAGTTGGCGGTTAATAATCGAATTGAGCCTCCCACAATAGATTTCGGGCGGCCCAACTCGAAAGAATCTTTTTCCAAATTTATGTTTGTTTCTGCTTGGTCATCCACCAACGCTGCGGGGGCTTGCTCACAAAGCCCGAGGCAGGGACTCGCCTCAATGGTCAGAGACAGATCGCGGGTCGTTTGATTCGGTTCAAGTCCGTGATGTGCACATAAATGATTCAAGACCGCGTCCCCGCCTTTGAGCGCACAGGCCTGATCGGTGCATACTCGAATCACCCGTTTGCCGATGGGCTCATTGTAGAAGAGCGAATAGAACTCGATGACGCCATGAACATCCGCAAGAGGTACGCGCAGCGATTTGGCAACTTCCGCAGCGACCGGTTCCGGAAGCCAGCCATAAATTTTTTGTGCCGCGTGCAGGGCAGGCAAAAGCCCCGAGCGGCCCAAAGGAGCATAAGCTTTAATTGCCGGGATAAGAGGTGCAAGGTCAATTTCGGACATGGTTTCTCCGAGATGGAGTATAGACCGAAACAAAAGGGAAGGCAAGACAATTTTCAAATGAAGACTTTTGCCACAAAGTTCTCGGGGGGTTTCTCACGGTCTCTCTGGCCCGGTAATTAATTTTCTTCATGGGTTGAGATTTGCAGTTGGCAAAAATCTCGGCTGCCTGCGAAACTGCGTCGCCTGCTCAAAGGCATAGGCAAATTTGATAAGCGCCGGTTCCTGCCAGGCTTTGGCAAAGAAAGAAATCCCAACCGGCAGGCCGAAGAGATGTCCGGCGGGCACCGTGATGTGCGGATACCCCGCTACCGCGGCAGGCGACGTGCTTTCCATGTCCCAGTTATTCGAATCGCCATTGACAAGATCGATCGTCCACGCCGGAGCGCCCGAAGGCACGATCAGTGCATCAAGTTTATATTTTCGCATCACCGCGTCTATTCCATCTTTGCGCGAGAGCCGAAGATTCTTTGCCAGGGCAGCGCGGTATTTTTTATCGCGGAGGGAGGCCTTCTCCTGGGCAGTGATCATATGTTCCTGACCAAAATAAGGCATCACGCTGTCCTGATTCTCTTCGTTGAACTTGATCACCTCTTCCATCGAATGAACACGCGCACTCCCATCCCGCGACTTGAGATATTTATTCAGATCTGCCTTGAACTCATAGTGCAAAACGTCCAATTCGGTTTTGTCGAATTTATCAAAGTTCGGAACATTAGCAGGATCAACAATGACCGCACCGAGATGCTTCATCACTTCGATACAGTGTTCAAAATTCTTGATAATCCGTGGATTCGTGCCAGCCATATTGCGAGCGACACCGATACGCGCCCCTCTTAGTCCATCGCGGTCAAGGAACTTTGCATAATTGGATAAGCCTCGCTTCCCCCTTTGGGTCAGCCGTGTGGCAGGATCCTGTTCATCGACTCCTGTCAGCGCTCCAAGCAGGATCGCCGCATCAGAGACCGTGCGCGCCATCGGGCCAGGTGTATCCTGGCTGTGTGCGATCGGGATGATGCCAGTTCGGCTCAGTAGTCCAAGGGTTGGCTTAATGCCCACGATCCCATTCACATGCGATGGAGAAATGATCGAGCCATCTGTCTCTGTGCCAATCGCGGCCACACAAAGATTCGCTGCAACAGCCGCGCCGGAACCCGATGAAGAGCCAGATGCTGAACGATCCAGCGCGTACGGATTCCGCGTTAGCCCTCCGCGGGATGACCACCCGCTCACAGAGCATTTGCCGCGAAAGTTCGCCCATTCGCTCAAATTGGTCTTGCCCAAAATTAACGCGCCTGCCTTGCGCAATTGCTTCACAATGAATGCATCTTTTGCCGAGATATTCCCTTCAAGCGCCAGGGACCCCGCCGTCGTTTGCATGCGGTCATGGGTATCAATATTATCTTTAATGAGGATCGGAATGCCATGCAGAGTGCCGTGAACTTTTCCCGCCTTCCGTTCCATATCGAGCGTATCCGCAATTTCCAGCGCTTCTGGATTCAACTCGATCACCGAGTTTAGAACCGGCCCGCTCTTGTCTACGGCGTTGATGCGCTCCAGATACAACTCGGCGAGTCGACGTGCCGTCAACTCGCCCGATTCCATCGTCTCCTGGAGTTCAGAGATGGTCCACTCCGGCAGGATCATCGCCCGCCACCTGTTATGTAGCGTTCCAATTGCGAAAGCATGACCTGCTGCATTTCTATCATTTCTTTGAGCACATCACGGACGGAGATCAGCCCCATCAATTTTTTGCCGTCATAAACAGGCAGATGGCGGATGTTTTTCTCGTTCATCAACGCCATACATTCCTCCAGCGGCTGGCCGCAATCCACAGTAATCAACTCACTGGTCATAATTTCGCTGACTTTTGTGTCCTTCGCGTCCCTGTCCATCAGTTCCAATTTGCGTACACAGTCACGTTCGGAAACAATGCCCACTACGTCCTCGCCCGTCATCACCAACAGGGCCCCTATATTGTGCTTTGCCATCGACTGCAGGACCTCGAAAACGGTCACATCAGGCGTGACCGCGAACACCTCGTTCCCCTTTTTACGGATCATATCTCGAACGGTTGCCATGGTCAGCCTCTCCTTCTCTAAAATATTAGATAAAGTATAGACTCAAATCCGCTCCCTGACAAGCGGATTAGGCGCTTTTCACTGCGACCCAGACTCGGCGCGCTTTCCCAGCAGATAGCTGCCCCCATTTCACGCCGCCTGATCTACGCTTCGGCGCTAGAGAGGCCCACCTACCCTCTAATTGGCGATGTTCTCGGAGAGTGTAAATCATCTGCATCGAAAAATCCCATCCCAGCTTTTGAGCAAGAACTTGCCCCACAGTCGTTTTGCCCGAGCCGGAAACGCCCATGATTGAAAATCCGGTCAAGCCCATAGGACAATTTTACACAAAAGGATTGCCGTTGATAGCTAGAAACAAGACATGCTTGAAGTTTATCTCAGAACAACAGCAGTTCGTTTTTCGTTATAAGATGTATTACCCATAATATTGAGTGATTAGCAGGCACAAGGCCTTGAACGAAGTCGGGAAATGCTGTATAAATGTCCCTAAATAGGGGAAGTGAATTATATTTGCCAATTAGATCTTGCTTTCATCGCCAGAAAATATTGTTTGATGTAGAGGAACCATGATTAACCATATTCTTATTCCCCTGGATGAGTCCCCCCTGGCAGAGTGTGTGCTACCCCATGTGCTGACGATTGCCCGGAGCACAAATGCATACATCACCCTTCTGCATGTTCTCGAACTTCCACGCGCAGTCATTGACAAACAGGCGGTGGATCCCTTGGAATGGCATCTAAGAAAACAGAAGGCGGAGGAATATCTGCATGACATTGCAACCAAATTACGACACAACAATCTGAAAGTCGAAGATGTGATCATGGAGGGCCCGCCCGCGGAATGTGTCATAGACTTTGCCAATAATAACGATGTGGATCTGATTGCGCTTAGTTCACATGGGAGCAGTGGCTTAAGTGGCTGGAACGTCAGCAGCGTCGTACAAAAGATCATTTTACGCTCATCTAAAGCTCTACTCCTGATAAGAGCATACATGTCCTCTGGTACAGACCTTGAGGAAGTGCGTTACAACCGCCTGTTCGTGGGCTTGGATTTTTCAACACGAGCAGAATACATCCTGCCGGTCGCCGTTAACCTGGCGGAGTTCCACAAAGCGGAGCTCATTCTTGGGATGGTCATTCGCAAACCGGAACTGCTTCATCGCTTCCCGCTCTCAGCCGAGGAGGAGAGTCTGATCACGCGCGTTGCCGATTTGAATTACCGCGCCGCCTCCCATTACTTCGATCAACTTCAGTCACGCCTGTCACTGCAGGGCGTCAGCCTGCAAACTCGGCTTACCATCAGCGACAACGCGACAGCCGCCCTGCATGATATGGTGAACCAGGAAAACGCGGATCTCGTTATGCTGGTGGCTCATGGCCATTCCGGCGAGAGGCGCTGGCCTTACGGGAGTGTCGCCGCCAGCTTCATCGCGTATGGCACCGCACCCCTGATGATCATGCAAGACCTATCTGGAGATGAAATCAAACGAAGCCCGGCTGAAATCTCTGCACGTGAAGTCAAAGGACATTGACCTATGGCCCATCCAGTTCCGCTCCCGGGAGCAGAACCCGGCACCCTCTCGCAACAGGGCGTGCCACCTCCTGATTGGATCGAAGAACTCGCGCTCAATCTCGCTGAAAATCTGGAATATATCGATCAGCCCCATAATCCCAATCCGCTTCCGGCGCGGGTGAAAACCATGGGGACTTTCCTGCAATCTGCCTACCGCTATTTCGATAAATCCAGCCGAACAGAAGCATCCGAGTCATACGCCGCCGAGTGGGTGCTGGATAATTACTACATCATCGAACAGGCGCTGCGCCAGATCAGCCAAAACCTTCCGAAAGATTTTTACCAGCGTCTGCCAAAAACAACGGTCGAGAACCAGGAGATGACGCGCATTCAGGCCCTGGCTTATGCGCTCACCAAAGGTAGTGGAAGTCGCCTGAACGCGGATGAGATCAAAACGTTCATCCGGGCATTTCAGAGTATCACAGCCCTCACGATCGGAGAACTCTGGACCCTGGCACCCATGCTGAGACTGAGTGTCATCGAAACCCTCGCGGACGCGCTCACCCACATTACCCACCTCGACTTACACCCAGCATCCTTACCGGACGTCTTTCTGGCCTCTTCCACCAGGCAGCTGAGCCGTCCACCGGTCACTCACGAAGACGTGGTCGTCAATAGCATCCTCAGCCTGCGCCTGCTCGCCACACAGGACTGGCAGGAGTTTTTCGAAGACACCTCCGTGGTGGAAAGCATCCTGCGCAACGACCCGGCAGATATTTACATCCATATGGATTTCAGAACCCGCAACCGCTATCGTGGCGTTGTCGAAGAGCTGTCGCGCGGTTCAAAGGCGGAGGAAACTGAGGTCGCGCGTGCAGCGGATTCGATTGCCCAGAATGGGCAGGTACCGCGCACACGCCACGTTGGCTATTATCTGGTTGGCCCCGGCAGACCAGTGCTCGAGGCGCGCTTGGGCTACCGACCTCCACGCGAAAACCTTCTGAGGCACTGGTTGGATCGCTATCCGACCTTCTTCTATCTAAATAGTATTGCCTATCTGGCATTATTATTGTGTGTCATCGCTGTCTGGTATGCCATTTTCGCAGGCGGCAGTACGTTACAGATCATTCTCACGCTGGCATTGGCCGCTCTACCGGCATTCGCCGTAGCTGTGGATCTTGTAAACTGGCTGGTTATCCAGATTATGCCACCGCGTATATTGCCGCGCCTTGATTTCAAGGATGGTATTCCCTCCGAATTCAGCACCATCGTGGTCATTCCCTCCCTGCTCAAAAATGATAGAGAACTGGATTCCCTGCTCCGCCAGCTTGAGAATCACTTTCTCGGTAACAGTGAGCCCAGCGTGCGTTTTGCCCTGTTGACTGATTTTGTGGACGCCCAGCAAAAAGAATTACCCGGGGAAGCGCATTTGATCGAACAAGCAAAAAGCGGCATTGAGCAGCTCAACACCCGCTATAAAAATGAAGGGTACTCACCTTTCTACCTTTTTCATCGTGAGCGTGCCTGGAATCCCGCTGAGGGCGTGTGGATGGGTTGGGAGCGCAAGCGCGGCAAACTGACCGAGTTCAATAATTTGCTCCATGGAAAACATGTGGATTCGTTCATCGTTCAGGTCGGAGATTTGAGCGTTTTGCCCACGATTCGTTATGTGCTGACCTTGGATGCTGACACTACAGTGCCGCGCGACAGCGTTCACCGTCTGACCGGGATTCTCGCCCATCCTTTGAACCGGGCCGAATTCGATTCGCAGACCGGGGCGCTCGTGGATGGATATACAATTCTCCAGCCGCGCGTCCAGGTGCGGCCCACAGTAGCGAACCGATCCATCTTTACCCGTGTCTATTCTGGTGATACGACCCTCGATCTCTACACGCGCGCCGTGTCGGATGTCTATCAGGATCTGTTCGGTGAAGGCAGTTATGTGGGTAAAGGCATGTATGACGTGGCAGCTTTTGAACGAAGCCTGGAGGGGCGCGTTCCGGATAACATGCTGCTCAGCCATGATCTGTTCGAAGGGATTCATGGGCGCTGTGGGTTGGTAACCGATGTAGTGCTATTTGAGGATTTCCCGCCGCATTATGTATCGTTTACACATCGTCTCCATCGTTGGGTAAGAGGCGACTGGCAGTTATTGCCCTGGCTGATGCCGCGCGTGCCACATCGCATACACGGCAAAATATCTGGTGACCTCTCCACCCTCGACCGCTGGAAGATCTTCGATAATTTGCGCCGCAGTCTGACAAGCCCGGCGATTCTGGCGCTGATCGTTGGTGCATGGCTGGTGCTGCCAGGTCTAAGGCTTGCCTGGATTGGGCTGGCGCTTTCCACTCATATCCTGGCGATTGTTTTCGGATTCATCTCCGCTCTGCGCGCCCGCCGAACGGAACAATATCCTGAAACAACTGCCCGTCCTGTCCAGCAGGCGGCGCTGCGCTCACTCTTCCAGATTATTTTCCTGCCCAATGAGGCGTTCATCTCTTTGGATGCCATCGCGACCACGATGGTACGTATGACCCTCACACACAAGCGATTGCTTCAATGGGTTACGGCAGCGCACACGGTCCACGTCTTTGGCAAGGACTTAAAAGTGCACATAGCCTGGAACGAAATGATCGCTGCCCCATTTTTTTCCATTTTCCTATTTGTACTGCTCATATTAAGCAACCGATCGGCATTGTGGACGGCCCCGCCATTTTTATTGGCCTGGCTGATTTCACCATACATCGCCGCCCGGATCAGCCGCCGTTTTTCCCATAAGCTTGAAAAACTCACGCCCGCTCAGGAGAAACGGTTACACCTGCTGGCACGCGCCACCTGGCTGTATTTTGAGCATTTCGTGGGTCCGGATGACCACTGGCTCCCACCTGATCATTTTCAAGAGGAACCGCGAGGAATTGTAGCCCACCGCACCTCCCCGACCAATATCGGCTTGCTTCTGCTCTCCACCCTTTCAGCCTGTGACCTGGGTTACATTGGACCGCGTGAACTGGCATTGCGCATTCGAAATACATTCGATGGCATGGATAAGCTTGAAAAACAGCGTGACCACTTTCTGAACTGGTATGACACGCGCACGCTAAGTCCACTTCCGCCGCGCTACATTTCCACGGTGGACAGCGGCAACCTGGCCGCCAGCCTGATCACTTTGCAGCAGGGTTGCCTGGATGTCCCCGGCAGGCCTATCATTCGCTGGGACGGATTGATCGACACCCTGGGTATGCTGGATCTCACCCTGCATGAAGCGCGTCTTGGCAGTGTCGCAAATGAGTTGCATGAGGTCATCTCCTATCTGCGGGAACAGGCGGAAGGCCTGCGCGAGACGCGTGCGGACGATCCGCAATATCTGATGAATCTTTTCCACGAGGGGCGAGCGGAAATGGAAGAAATGCTGGCAAAGGTAGTCGAAGCATCCACCGCACAACTCGACTCAAACACGATCCGCCGACTTTCCACATGGATCGAGCGTGCACGCTATCATCTACATCATATCCAGCGCGATATGGAGGACTTGTATCCCTGGCCGCTAATGCTGGCAAAGGTGCCCTCGTTGTTCGCCCAGCCTGATCTGCGTACCGAACTTGCATCCGCCTGGACCGAGCTTTTATCCGCTTTCTCATTCAGACCTCCACTCGAGGTAATACCTGCCATCTGTTCTCATGCAGTGGTTATCCTGCAGCAACTTCGCTCTGTACTGCACGAAGATGAACGGGATGCAATTGTGTGGTGCGATACCCTCGCGAACCAGCTCCAAGCTGCACGAACCTCTGCCAGCGAGCTGCTGAACGAACTTAGAACCCTCAGCACCCGCGCCGAAGCCTATAACCAGGCGATGAATTTTCGTTTCTTATATGACCCGCGCCGAAAAGTATTCCATATCGGTTACAACGTTGATTCAGGACGGCTTGATTCGAGCTATTATGATCTGCTTGCCTCCGAAGCCCGCCTGACCAGCCTGCTGGCAATCGCAAACGACGACGTACCACAGAGTCACTGGCTGTATCTGGCGCGTCCAATTACGCAGTTGAACGGGATGCGTGCTTTGCTCTCGTGGAGCGGCACCATGTTTGAATATCTGATGCCAGCTCTGTTCACCAAGCGTTATTACAATACCCTTCTCGATCAAAGCTCCCAGGCAGCAGTGGAGCATCAGATCGCCTACGGGCAGAGCAGGCACGTGCCGTGGGGAATTTCTGAATCAGCATTTTATTACTTTGATGTTCACCAGGGTTATCAATACCGTGCATTCGGCGTTCCGGGCCTCGGCTACAAACGCGGCCTGAGCGATGACCTTGTCGTGACTCCGTATGCATCCGTATTAGCCCTGCCATTCATGCCTCTGGCAGTCGTGCAAAATTTGGAGCGTTTCCAGAAACTCGATATGAATGGTTTGTACGGTCTGTACGAAGCAATTGACTTTACCGCTGAGCGTCTGGGAACGGGTCAGAATTTGGCTATCGTCCGTTCCTACATGGCACACCATCAGGGCATGATTCTATTATCTCTATGCAATCATCTTCGCAATGAAGTCATGATCCAGCGCTTCCATGCCAACCCGCGCATCGAAACAGTGAGACTCCTGCTTCAGGAGGAAATCCCGGTTCGCGCTCCCATTGAATATGCACGTCCGAAGGAAATCGGGGTCATTCATCCTGTCCGTTCACGCGTTTCGCTCGACGCTTGGCGAGTCAAACCGCAGGCACCTTACCCGCAGGTTCATTTCCTCTCCAATGGAAATTACAGCTTGCTCATTACCGCCGCAGGAAGTGGGTATAGCCGCTGGCGTGAGGTCGATCTTACCCGCTGGCGCGCCGATGCCACGCTCGATCACTACGGCACATGGGTTTACATAGAGGATATCGAGACAGGACACTTGTGGTCGGCCAGCCATCAACCCACTGGTGTGCAACCCGATAAGCAAAATGTGCTCTTCTATCCTCATACTGCGGAGTTCACTCGTCGCGATAAGGATATCTCCACTCAAATGCGCATCACGATTGCACCCGCTGCAGATGTGGAAATCCGCCGTATGATCCTGACCAATCACGGCGCATCCTCGCGCGACCTTGCCCTGACCAGCTATGCCGAAGTGATCCTCTCCCCTCAATCCGCTGATGCGCGCCATCCCGCCTACAATAAGCTCTTCATCGAAAGCGAATACCTGGCAGACGAGAATATTTTGTTGTTCCGCAGGCGACCGCGCGCGGCGCAGGAAAAGCCGATCTATCTGGTGCACTTCATCGTTGATGAAGAAAATGATTTGAAAATAACCGGCTATGAGACCGACCGCCGGCGCTTCCTGGGTCGCGGCCATACGCCGCGCGATCCTGCCGCCCTACAGTTGAACTCCGGGCTTTTGAACAAGAATGATACGCTCGATCCTATCTTTGCACTGCAAGCACAGGTCAGTGTACCGGGCTATGAATCGCGTCAGCTTGCATTTATCACTCTGGCTGCTCCTTCGCGGGATGAGGCATTGACTCTCGCGCGCCGTTATCGTCAATGGTATTACATCACCAAAGCGTTTGGTGAGGCGCACACGCAAGCAGAGCACGAGTTGGTTCAGATTGGACTTTCCTCCAAGCAACTGGAGCAGATCCAAAAACTTCTATCCGTACTTCTATACCCTTCGGCAGCATTGCGATCTGGCCCGGCCATACTGGCAAGCAATCGCCTCGGCCAAACCGCGTTATGGTCATTTGCCATCTCGGGTGATTACCCAATCCTGCTCGTCGCTCTCAGGGAAGAAAAAGACCTGGATATGCTGGATCAACTATTGCGTGCCCACAGCTACTGGCGCAGGCGCGGCCTGAAGATTGACCTTGTGATTCTCAACCGCCGCGAGACCAGTTATGACCAAAATTTCCACGGGAAAATTTATCGCCTTCTTAATCGTACGAACAGCGAAAACTGGCTCGGCAAACGCGGCGGCATCTTCATCCTGCGCGAAGACCAGATGTCCAAGGCCGAGCAGACTCTTCTTGCAACGGTAGCGCGCGTCGCCCTGGATAGTGAAGCGGGCGCGTTGACAGATCAACTGAGTAAGCTGAATCAATCCCCTGTCCGGCTGCCGCGCTTTGTACCGATCCTGCCTGCACATCCCGATGTGAGCGCGGCACCTCCACTCAAACGCCCCTCGGGTCTGCTGTTTGACAATGGACTGGGCGGCTTCACTCCGGATGGACGCGAATACGTGATCTATCTCGAGCGCGGCCAGTGGACTCCCGCACCATGGACCAATGTGATCGCCAACCCTGAGTTTGGGTTCCTTGTCTCTGAAGCAGGCATGGGTTGCACCTGGGCCATCAACAGCGGTGAGAACCGACTCACACCCTGGCATAACGATCCGGTCAGCGACCCGCCCAGCGAAGCGATTTACTTGCGTGACGAAGACACCGGTCAGATCTGGTCGCCCACACCCTTGCCCGCCCGCGCCGATGCCCCTTATCTCATCCGTCATGGGGCAGGATATAGCATTTTTGAGCATCGCAGTCACGAACTCGAACAAAGCCTGAAGCTCTTTGCTGTGCCTGATGCACCGGTCAAGATCGCGCAGTTAAAACTGAAGAACACCTCCTCACGGACTCGCCGAATTAACATCACCTATTATGCTGAGTGGGTGCTGGGTAGTACGCACGAAAATACCGCCCAGTATATTGTGCCGGAATTTGCATCGAACAACTTTGCCCTGCTGGTTTCCAACTCTTATAACCAGAACTTCAGCAAACGTGTGGCGTTCCTTGCGGCGACCCGTGAATTGCACGGCCTGACCACCGACCGGGCAGAATTCCTTGGCTCCCTCGGCAATTACACCCGCCCTGAAGCTCTCGAGCGAGTCGGCATGACTGCCAGCGCGCAGGCAGGCGGTGATCCATGCGCGGCCATACAACTTTTGCTCTGGCTGGCTCCGGGCGAGTCAAAAGAAGTTTCCTTCCTGCTTGGTCAGGGCGCAGACCGAGCCGATGCATTAAAACTGATCAACCAGTATAAGAATTTATCCCAAATTCGGTCTGCGTGGAAATCTCTCGATCGTTTCTGGGATGGACACATTGGGGGCATTCAGATCAAGACACCAGATAAAGCCATGGATATCTTGGTCAACCGCTGGCTGCCCTATCAGGCATTGAGCTGTCGTATTTGGGGGCGCACCGCCTTCTATCAATCTGGCGGGGCGTATGGTTTTCGCGACCAGCTGCAGGATGTGATGCTTTTCCTGCATACGCGGCCTGAGATCGCCCGCCAGCACATTTTGGAGGCTGCCCGCCATCAGTTCGAAGAAGGGGATGTCCTTCACTGGTGGCACCCGCCTGGAGATCACGGTATCCGTACCCGCATTACGGATAACCTGCTCTGGCTTCCCTACGTCACAGCTCAGTATATATATACGACTGGTGACCATTCCATTTTGGATGAACAGGTCCCTTTCCTTGCGGCAGAACCGCTCAAGCCCGGTGAACACGAACGCTATGGCCAATTCCCCGCCGGTTCTACAGGTACACTCTATGAACATTGCCGCCGCGCCCTCGCCAAGGGAAGGACAAGCGGGCCTCATGGACTGCCATTAATCGGTGGAGGCGATTGGAATGATGGGATGAACAACATCGGCATCGGTGGAACGGGAGAAAGCATCTGGCTGGGCTGGTTCCTGCACGCCACACTGATGGACTTTGCACGCGTCTGTGACCTGCTCGCGTCCTTCGAAGATGCCGCCGTCTATCGTCAGCAGGCTGAGGCTCTGAGCGCAGCACTTGAAACTCATGGCTGGGATGGAAATTGGTATCGCCGCGCCTATTACGATGACGGAAAACCGCTTGGTTCAGCGAAAAACAATGAATGTCAGATCGATTCGATCAGCCAGTCCTGGGCGGTGATATCAGGCGCTGGAGACTCCCAGCGCGCCCACACTGCGATGGAATCGCTCTATCAACGCCTCGTACGTCATGAGGATGGCCTGGTTCTGCTGCTCACACCACCTTTTGACCGTTCTATTCACGACCCAGGCTATATCAAAGGATACCTGCCTGGTATTCGTGAGAACGGCGGGCAATACACTCACGCCGCGTTGTGGGCGATCTGGGCTTTTGCTGAACTCGGACAGGCTGAACGCGTCTACGAACTCTTCCGCATGATTAATCCCATTTATGATACTAATGCCCCGGAAAAGATCAATCGCTACTATGTTGAACCCTACGTCATCGCGGCGGATGTCTACAACCATCCTTCCCATGTCGGTCGCGGCGGCTGGACATGGTACACCGGCTCAGCCAGCTGGATGACCCGCCTTGTCGTGGAAAAAATCCTCGGGCTGCAACGCGAAGGAAACAATCTCAGGATTGAGCCATGTATCCCCAAAGACTGGCGCGAATATGAAATTGATTATCGCTTTGGAAAGACAATCTATCACCTGCGCGTGGAAAACCCGCAGAATGCCAATAACGGTGTAGCAAAGCTAACTGTGGACGGAAAACTTCTCAGGGATGAAAAAATATCCCTGGAAGACGATGGCGGCGAACACAATGTTGTTGTGACTTTGGGAGAAAAGGTTTTTAGCACGCGTCCCAAGTAGAAGGATGCTCGCAGAAAAAATTAGATGTTTTTTGCGTCCTTTCCAAGGCTAACGCACCTGGTAAGGCACTTCGGTTATCACAACGCCTCTCTGGTTTAAGAGCACAAAGCGCAGCCAGAAAGCCGTTTGTGTATGCAACAAATTATGCCACCAATGCTTGGGGACGAACTGCGGCACGACGATCGTCAGCCGCTCGTTGGGTTGCAAGATCGCGCATAGTTCATTCACATAGTCCAAAAGAGGCTCGAGGAAGGTTCGGTAAGGAGACTCAATCATGACCAGCCGCGTTCCCTTTCCCCACAAGCTCCACTTCTGCCGCAGCTTTTCAGTTTCTGCAGGATCGATCGAAACATGCACCACCGTCACATCATCCGATAGAGATAAAGCGTAGTCCAGCGCTTCAAGGGTGCCCTGATGTACTGCAGAAACAGGCATGATCACCCGGTGACGTTTGGATGGGGGAGGCTGACCATACATCTCCAACGAAAGGTCCTGAGCAAGATTCCGATAATGGCGATGGATGGCGAATAAACCAGCGACCATTAACGGCATAAGTATGACAATGATCCAGGCGATCTCGCGAAACTTGGCCACTGCAAAAACGATAGTGACCACTGCGGTACACAAAGCACCAAAGCCATTGACGATCAATTTCGTTTCCCAGGCAGGTTCATAGCGCAAGGTCGAACCGCGTTCGCGGACTTCCTCTCCTTTTGGCAGGTGGCCGATCTTCCACCAGCGGCGCGCCATCCCGAGCTGTGATAGCGTGAAGGAGAGAAATACGCCGATAGCCCAGATGGGAATTAGAGCGGTTACACTTGCTTGAGAGCCGAACACCAAAAGCGAAGCGACAACCCCCAGAGCGATAATGCCTCGTGAATAAACCAGACGGCTGCCTCGGAAGGTCAGTTGGCGCGGCAGAAACCCGTCGCCTGCCTGGATAGCAGCCAGGCGAGGAAAAGCTGCGAATGCCGTATTGGCAGCCAGAACGAGGATGATGGTGGTTCCGGCCACGATACTTAAATATGATATACCGCGGCCCCCAAATACGGTGCGGGCAAGTTGGGAAATGACCGTTTCGGTTTCAGAGGGGACGGCTCCGATTACACCCAAAAGGTACGTAATGCCCAGAAACAAGACCCCCAGAATGGACGACATCCAGATCATGGTAATTGCGGCGTTATGGCTGCGAGGCTCTTTAAAGGCAGTCACTCCATTGGAAATACTCTCTACTCCAGTGAGCGCAGTGGTGCCGCTGGCGAAAGCCTTCAGGATCAGAAAAAACGTAAGCGGTTGAGCGGGATGGATCATTTCCATTGCGGGCGGATCCAGGACGACCCCAAGCGTTCCCGTGAAATAACGGATGAAGCCCACAACTATAACAAGGAAGGTTGTCGCCATAAAGATGTATGTTGGAATAGCAAAGACAATCCCTGATTCTTTAGCACCCCGCAAGTTTGCTAGCATGATTACAGCGATCAGGCCTACGGCAATAGCCACTCGATAGGGAAGCAGGAACGGATAGGCTGAGACGATCTGGGCCGCGGCGGACGAAGCGGCCACTGCGGCCAACAAAAGGTAATCGATCTGCAAAGCAACACCGGCTATTTGAGCTGGAATTTCACCCAGATTATCGCGCGCGACAATGTAGGCGCCTCCGCCTCCGGGATACGCGTATATAGTTTGTTGATAGGAGATCGTGACAATCGCCAGCAGCACCGTCACTGCAAGGGCGATCGGGAAGGCGTAACCGAAAGCGGCCATCCCGGCTGCAGCCAGGACGAGCAGCATCTCTGGGGGAGCATAAGCGACGGAAGAAAGCGCATCCCCAGCAAACACTGCCAGACCAATCGCTTTACCGATGGTCTGGTGTGGAGCATCCGCAGAAGGAAGAGGGCGGCCAATCAGCCAGGTGCGCCAGGTTCGTTGTGGATTATAGTTAGCGACGCGGTTGAGAAGGCCATTGCTATGTTCGGGTTTATGGTCATAGGGTGGATGTTCCATTCACCCTATTGTAGTCCTCAAGGGCAGGATTGAGCAACAGGATATTTACGCACGGCCTAGCCAGAATTTCGAATTGATGACTTTTGTCATTTGCCCACAAGTCGTTTTCATTCTATACTAGAAGACAATTCAAACCTTAAACCCATCATCAATGACTGACTTTAACTTCCTCACCACTCATGTCGGCAGCATTCCTCATCTAACCATCAATGGGCTGACCGAACATCTGCACAGTCTCCTGGATGTGCCTGCTTGGCCACAGCTTCCGCATCGATCCTTCCGGGAGAGTATGTACGTTCAATATTCCGCCAGTCTGCCAGCCATTCGGGAAGATGCCATTCAGGAAAAGGTTTACTTTGACACGAATACAGATCTCACAGAAAGTTTGGAGGCCTTTTATACACCTGTATTGGCTGAAGACCTGGATAGCTTCGCCTTACGCGCCGATTATGCAAGCGGTTTCTTCGCCATGCTGGCGGCGCTGCGCAAAACAAAGGGAGAATGGGCAAAGGGACAGGTAACGGGACCCATTTCCTTTGGGCTGACGGTGACTGATCAGGATTTGCGTGCCAGCCTTTACAATGAAATGCTCGCGGATGTCATCGTCAAGAATATGACCATGAATGCGCGCTGGCAGATTCGACAGTTAAAATCCGTGCGGCAAAACGTCATTCTCTTCTTGGATGAGCCATACATGGCGGCATTCGGGTCGGCGTTCATCAGCCTGGACCGTGAGCAGGTGATCGCTTATCTTGATGAGGCGTTCGATGCCATCCACGCCGAGGGAGGCGTAGCGGGGGTCCATTGTTGCGCAAACACCGATTGGAGCGTATTGCTTGCGACAAAAGTCGATATCCTGAACCTTGACGCCTACGGATTCATTGAGAATCTGGCGCTGTATCCCGCCGAATTACGAGCACATCTTGACCGCGGCGGGAGCGTCTGCTGGGGCATCGTACCCAACAACGAGCAGATTTTTAACGAGACTCCGCATGGGCTGGCTGACCGGTTGCGAAACGGGATCAGGATGATCACCCAGAAAGCCGCGGCGCGCGGGGTGACGATCAATGCCGACGAATTTGCCACTCGCAGTTTAATTGCTCCAGCCTGCGGCTTGGGATCCACATCGGTCGAAGTGGCAGAGCGGGTATTTGAAATACTGGCAGAAACGGGGAATATTTTGAAGGGGGGCTAAAAAAAACAGACCGCTCAAGCCGCAGTCCTCGGCGGTGAGGCCTCTTCTAAGTTCGTAAAAGTCATACCGCCAAGGGCAAACGTATTTAAAGAATTCCCTTCATCATCGCTTCAACAGCTTGATAGACTGGCGACTGATCCCCCAACTCCACCAGCGGCCGGCCGGAAAATTCAAATGCGGCCAGATCATCATCGGCAGGGATGGTGCCGAGTAGAGGCAAATTCATTTTCTCCGTAAAAGTTTTAAGTTCAACAGGCATCCCGCCGCGCAGGCGATTGACGATGAGATAGGACTTCTCGATGTTGATATCGAGTTCCTTGCGCATGTCGGCGATGCGCTGTGCCGCGACCAGACCACGCTGGGTCGGGTCGCTGACGATGAACAGATGTTGGACATCGCGCGTTGTGCGGCGCGAGAGATGCTCCATACCTGCTTCATTATCGATGACCACGTAGGCATAATGCCGGCTCATGCCGTCGATCACCTCCCGCAAATTATGATTAACCGCGCAGTAGCATCCCTGCCCCTCGCCGCGTCCCATAGCGATCAGGTCAAAGCGTGAACCTTCAGCCAAAGATGAGCGGACATGATAATCAAGATAATCACGCTTGCTGACACCGCCTGGCATCGTGCCCATCGCCGCGCCGCCATTGGACAGCGACGATTTGACTTGCTCCAGCATCCCTTCGCGAATATCACCGACTGTCCACTCCAGGTCGAGACCCAGTACCATATTCAGGTTTGAGGATGGATCGGCATCGATCGCGAGAATACTACCCGTTTGATTCTGGGCAAGGTATTTGATGATCATTCCCGCGACGGTTGTCTTGCCGACACCGCCTTTACCTGCAAGTGCGATTGTGGTTGTCATTCCATTACCTCATCGTTCGTCAAGTGATTGAGCGTTTCACTGATCTGCCGAGCCGCGTCCCTCAAACTTTGAATATGTTCGTACACAGGAACGCCAAATCGATCAGCCTCCTGCACTCGCAAATCGGCAGGCAGATAACCTAGCAAAGGCAAATTTGGGGATTCCGCTTCAATGAATTCAACTTCTTCGTGACTACGAACTTTATTGCCTACCAGATATAACCGCATCAAGCCGATATCATTTGCGAGTTTCTTGATCTGCGCGGCAGTGCCCAGACTGCGCCGCGTGGGTTCAACAACCACAAGCATGGCATCGACAAAGTCGACAGTCGCCCGTCCGAGATGTTCCACGCCTGCATACATATCGAGTAATAGCATATCATCCTTGCGAAACAAGAGATGAGTAAATAGAGTTTTGAGCATGGCAGATTCGGGGCAGATACAGCCTGAGCCGCCCAGATCCACACTCCCCATCTCCAGCAGCCTCACGCCGCGATAAAGTACGCTGAAGCGCTCAGGGATATCGTCCACGCGCGGGTTGAGGGTAAAGAAGCCGCCAACTGTTCCGGGCTTCGCACCTGTACGTTCCTCGATCAGCGCGTCCATTTCAGAGATCGGCTTGAGCTGCGCTCGCAAATCCGGGGGGAATCCCAATGCACCCGCGAGACAAGGACTGGGATCTACATCTACAGCCAGCACCTGACGGCCCATGTCCGCGTACGTTTGCGCGAGCAGAGCTGTTAGTGTGGTCTTTCCAACGCCACCTTTGCCTGTAATCGCAAGTTTCATAATGATTTCCTTGTCATAATCATTCTAAATTCTACCCTTTTTAGAGGATAGTGACAGAATTCCTCTTTTTAGCCGGATTAAGAACTGATGTCATGAATGACCACTACTCAGAGGTTTTAACGGGCCGCAATCAATTTGTGTGCCAGCATGCCACCCAGAACCGCGCATGCGTCAATCGGCAGGTAATGATGTACAGACTCATCGAACAGAATCTTGCATGAGCATGGAAAGTCTTCATCGCCGAGCCAGTAGGTGACCAACAAGGGTACGCGTGACAAAGCTTGAAAGTTAAAAGAGGCGTCCCCGACCGAGATTTCCTTGCCGCCTGATACACTACATGCCTGCTTGAACCCTTCCAGATCCGGACCAAAACTTTTCGCAACTTCATCGCCACTGTAACCTTGAAATGCCCGGTTATACATACGTCCATTGGGCAAATCTGCAAAGGAGACCCATGTGTTGGTCAATGGCGCGTCATCGGCTTTGATCAGATAATACAACATAAGCGCTTGTTGCAAATCAGGAAGAGGGTCATCTTTGTAATCCCAGCCCATCAGTTCGGGCCAGGAGAGGATACAGGCATTTCCCCATAACGGAATACGCAATTCGCCGCGGCCAGGACCAAGCTCCAGATAGGCAGCGCCGCTGCGCGCGGCAACCTGGCCTGGGTCCTGAAACCGAAGCGATACGCGCAAATCCTGGGCACGGTCTGCCAATTGTGTGGAGGCCATCTCTGATCGGGAGGGCCTCCAATCTCTTCCAAAGTTAGACATTATTTGTATTTATTGCCATTATATCTTTTCGATCTTCAAAATCTTCGTAATCTAACTGTCTTAGGTACATTTGTCAGATTTTCTAATGACAATATTCACAACTTCATGCGCGGTCAAGATGCTAGAATAATAACAGGAAGAGTCTATATCTTTAGAGGTGTCTTCTTGCAGGGTCATCATCCATTTCATAGGAGGTGTCTCAGTGAAGACCAAAACGTTTGAAGCGCCTACACTTTACGCGGATCACCATGTCACAGAAGTGCGGCGTATCCTTGGGGGACTTGATGGTGTCCAAGATGTATATGCCAGCAGTGCTTTTCAGGTTATTGAAGTGACCTACGATGAGAATAAGATCAACGATCTGGAAATTGCCATCAAACTGGATGAAGCCGGTTATCTTGGTGAATGGACAATACCCATTGAAATGGCGACTGCGGCTCAACAAGGTGATGGAAAAAAACCTTATTTCCGGCACACAACCACCTACGAGACAACAAAACAAACTGTCAGTTTTGCTCAAAAGGTGAACTATAAAGGGCGCCCGCTCTGGCATTGCCCGGGCATGGGCGCGGTCACGATGGAAGAGGAGGTGGGTCATGCCGAGGAAGCGTGAAATAAATGAGTATTCAACCGACCCTGCCGCTCAGCAAATGCTGATCCGCGCCCAGGAATTGGGCATCGGGACAGCTTTTACGCGCGCTGACAACATGGTTCCTTGCAACATCGGCGCGGCAGGCATGTGCTGCAAACAATGCGGCATGGGACCCTGTCGTTTGACCAAGAACGGCGAAGTCGGCGTTTGCGGCGCGACTCTGGATACGATCCAGGCACGCAATCTGACGCGTGCCATCGCAGCAGGCAGCGCGGCGCATTCCGATCATGGCCGCGATATGGCCTTTTTGCTCAAAGCTGCAGCAAATGGTGAAGCAGAGGGATACGGCATCCGCGATGTTGCGAAATTACGAATTGTCGCCTCGAAGTACAACCTCAGGATTGAGGGCCGTGCACCAGAAGAAATCGCAAATGATCTGGCAGACTTATATATTTCACAATTCGGCCAGCAACGGGGCGAACTCGTCCCTGCGCTACGCGCCCCGAAGAAGAGACAGCAGATCTGGCGTGAGCAGAACATTTGGCCGCGCGGCGTGGATCGCGAAGTCGTCGAGGCGTTACATCGAACACACATAGGCGATGACCAGGATCCTGAGCATATCCTGAATCATGCCCTACGGACTGCCATGGCAGATGGCTGGGGCGGCTCGATGATCGCCACCGATATCTCAGACATTCTATTCGGTACACCAGCGCCAGTTTTAGGACAGGCGAATCTCGGCGTGATCAAAGAAGACATGGTCAATGTAATCGTACATGGACACGAACCCAGCCTGAGCGAAATGATCGTGGCCGCCTCGCAAGATCCGGAGATCATTGAATATGCAAAAGCGGCGGGAGCAAGAGGTGTCAATCTCTCTGGCATTTGCTGCACAGCCAATGAAATCCTTATGCGCCAGGGCATCCCAGCCGCGGGCAACTTCCTGCACCAGGAGCTTGCCATCCTGACCGGCGCGGTCGAAGCGATGGTCGTTGACGTTCAGTGCATCATGCAGGCATTGGTCGGGCTCGCACAGAACTTCCACACAAAGATCATTACCACTTCACCGAAGGTCCGCATTACGGGCGCAACCCATATCGAGTTCGATGAACACAAAGCATTGACCGTTGCCAAGAATATCCTCAAAGTTTCGATTGATAACTTCAGGAACCGTGAGAACTCCAAAATCCGTATTCCACAGATAAAAGAAGACTTGATCCCTGGCTTCTCACATGAATACATCAATTACATGTTAGGTGGCTCATATCGTGCGTCGTTCCGCCCATTGAATGACGCCATCATGACGGGACGTATCCGCGGTGTGGCCGCAATTGTGGGATGCAATAATCCGCGCTCATCACAAGATTACCTGCACAATGTCGTTGTAAAAGAACTGCTCAAGAACGATGTGCTCGTCGTCCAAACGGGGTGCGGCGCGATCGCCTCAGCCAAGTTGGGACTGATGTTGGGCGAAGCAGGCCTGAGCGAAGTCGGAAGCGGTTTGCGCGAGATTTGCGAGACAGTCGGCATCCCGCCTGTTCTTCACATGGGTTCGTGCGTAGACAACACGCGCATTCTAACGGTGCTGACCCAGATGGTCGAAGAAGGTGGGCTCGGCGACGATATTGATCAGATCCCGGCTGTGGGTCTCGCACCGGAATGGATGAGCGAGAAGGCACTGGCAATTGCGGCGTATTGTGTGGCATCGGGCGCGTACGTCATCTTTGGTGGCGCTTCGCCCGTTAGCGGCATGCCCGACCGTATATCTGATAGTGATGCGGTATTGAAGTACATCGGCGAGGGCTGGGAAAAGATCTACGGCGGCAAACTGGAATTCATCCCCAATCCTGCCGAGATGATCCGTAAGACTCTCGAACATATCGACAAGAAACGCGCTGCGCTTGGCCTGCCTGAATACGACTCGAACAAATTCGGGCGTTCTGGCGATGCAAAGATGAACGAACTCGAAGCGCTGCCGCTTGAAAAACGCCGCGC
Source organism: Anaerolineales bacterium (assembly GCA_036396515.1). Classification (GTDB taxonomy): domain Bacteria; phylum Chloroflexota; class Anaerolineae; order Anaerolineales; family Villigracilaceae; genus Defluviilinea. The sequence goes on from DASWKT010000210.1 coordinate 22,971, forward strand.
AGCAATTTACGGTGTCGCTGCGGATTAGGAGGCCCACATGTCAAAATATATCGCTACCCGAGCCATTCGCGGCGCAAACGCCCTGGTCACCGAAGCCGAGCTCATGCTCAACAAAGCATTGACGGAGAAGGGCGCGGACACACCTGTTTCGTTCCCCAACACAGCCTACTACCTCCCCACCATTCTTGGGATGACTGGTAAAGCCATAGAAAAAATTGGTGATCTCAAACCCGTAATGGAACAAGCGCGGGATATGCTTCATCCGATTCCAGCAAACAACCATTGGACCCCCTATCTCGGTGAGACTCTCGACTCAGGGATGGCGACGCTGCTCGCGGCCGAGACAATTGAAGCTGTACGCTTCGCTTATAAGCTTCAGCCTGAACCTATGCCCAGATTCAAACTCGCTGGAGGCACTTCCTTCACAAGCCCTGATTCTGGCGGAAGTGACGGTGCGAGTCTCGACGGCCATCTCAACGGGCCGATTGACGATATTCAACTTCGCTCCTGGGGTATTCAATTAGTGGATGGTCGTATGCCTGGCTTTGCCGCGATCGTAGGGTGTGCCAAGTCGAATGAAGTCGCAGTCAAGATTGTGCGCGAACTCCAACGTCGTAATATATTGACCTTCCTTTCCGGAAATGTCAACGGACGAAGCATTATTCATCAACTGCAGGAAGAAGGTGTCGAGCTTGGCTACGATACGTACACGGTTCCATTTGGAACAGATACAATTTCAGCAATTTACGCACTTGGCTTTGCCACTCGTTCTGCTTTGACTTTCGGCGGAATGAAGCCCGGCATGTCGCGCGAGATTTTGCTCTATAACAAAGAGCGCGTCTTCGCATTCGTGCTGGCGCTTGGCGAAGTAGATGACTTGAAATACGCCGCAGCGGCAGGCGCGATCAACTTCGGCTTCCCTGTGATTGCCGATACAGTCATTCCTGAAATCCTTCCAACAGGTGTGACAACGTACGAGCACGTCGTCTCCATGCCGTTTGGCACGATTGACGGTAAGGATGATTTGGAAAAAGCCGAACGCTTGGTACAAAAATGTATCGAAGTACGCGGTGTCAAGGTCAAGGTTTCGAATGTTGATGTTCCTGTACCCTATGGCTCTGCCTTCGAAGGCGAAGTCGTACGAAAAGCAGATTTGCGCGTTGAATTTGGTGGCAAGCACTCGCGCGCGTTTGAGTTCCTGCATATGGCAAAACTCGATGAGGTCACCGATGGCAAGATCGAAGTCATCGGCCCGGACTTCTCGCAAATCCCCGCACAAGGCTCCATGGACATGGGCATTGTCATCAAAGTTGCAGGACGCCAAATGCAACAGGATTTTGAGCCTGTACTCGAGCGACAAATCCATTACTTCGTCAACGGCGCGAGTGGGATTCAGCATGTGGGTCAGCGCGACATCGCCTGGATTCGCATCTCGAATGCCGCGGCAGACAAAGGCTTCAGCCTTGAATCGTTTGGCAAAATCCTGCACGCCCGCTTCCACGAGGACTTTGGCGCAATTGTGGATAAAGTTCAAGTGACCATTGTCACTGAACCCATACTTCACACCGAATGGCTGGAAAAAGCACGCATTGCGTATGACTTCCGGAACAAGCGTCTCGCTGACCTGACCGATAGCAAAGTAGACGAGTTCTACTCCTGTACGCTGTGCCAGTCCTTCGCGCCGAATCACGTCTGTGTGGTTTCACCGGAGCGACTTGGCTTGTGCGGCGCGTACAACTGGCTGGACTGCAAGGCTTCATTCAGTATCAATCCCACTGGCCCGAACCAACCCATCAAACTCGGTAAATCTATTGATTTCAGTAAGGGCTACTGGGAAGGGACGAATGATTACGCCAGGATGGGCTCCCACGGCGTGGTACAGGAAGTTTCGATGTACTCCATCATGGAAAACCCAATGACCGCCTGTGGCTGTTTTGAGTGCATTGTGATGCTCATCCCGGAGGCCAACGGCGTGATGGTCGTTTCCCGAGAAGATACATCCATGACCCCCGCCGGCATGACCTTCTCTACATTGGCAGGCATCGCGGGTGGCGGACTGCAAACTCCAGGCGTGATGGGCGTAGGAAAGTTCTATCTCATCAGCCCCAAGTTCATCTCAGCAGACGGCGGCTTCAAGCGTGTGGTGTGGATGTCGTCTGTACTCAAACAGTCCATGTCCGATGAATTCAAAGCTGTCTGCGAACGTGAAGGCGACCCTGATCTGCTCGATAAGATTGCCGACGAAAAAAGTGTGACGACCGTTGACGAGCTGATGGCCTGGCTGGAGGCACACAATCATCCCGCCATGGCAATGGAGCCGATGTTCTAGGTAGACTTCTATATTGGTGGAACGCAATCTCCAATAATTGTTTGGTATACAAGGAGAATTATCATGATCGATACATTAGGCATAAATTGGGGTCTTCTGATTATCCAATTCCTAATCTTTGGGGGCTGGCCCTTATTCAGTCTAATTGCATTGTTCGCCTTACGTCGCAGCAATCTCACGGGAACCAATCAGGTTCTTTGGGCATTGCTCATTGTTGGAGTCCCAGTATTAGGTGCTTTGGCATTTTTTGTTGTACGTCCAACTGAGATTAGCCCTCGTCCGTGACCTGATGACTGTCGGCGTGCCGACCTGCAAGCGGAAGTGATCCAAATTCAATAGGTAAGCAGTTTGTGTTGCTCTTGAAATTCAGCGGATCGCTTTACCCTTTCAGGAAAAAAGAAGGAGATCATTCAAAATGGCACCCAACGAGCTGGAGAATTATTTAGCTCTTCTTACGATCCGTCGGGCCGCATGGCGTCGAGACATAGTCATCTTAGGCGGAATATTTATTGTTTCCTTCCTATCAATAATTGCCCTCGGGCTGCTCGATCGATTAAGTGGAAGATCTTTGTACCTCGTAGTGGCGACGGTTGTCGCTATTGGATTTGGCTGCCTGACGACCTGGGTAAAACTTGAAATAACGAAGGGATTGGTTGAACTGCTCCCCTACCTTCAGCGTACTCTTGGCGGATCCCCCAAATAGAGCGGGTTCGTCGTTAGCACGGTCTGCTACGAAAATGAACGTAACAACCATAAAACCTCTTCTCATCCGTGACCTGATGACCGTCGGTGTGCCGACCTGCAAATGGGAAACACCCATTGCGGATATCGCGCGCTTCCTGCTAGAGCACCACGTCGAAGCAATGTGTGTACTGGATGCAGAAGGTCACGGTATTGGCGTGGTCGGTGAACAAGAACTGATCGCGGCGTATGGCAAGGAGGATGTCCATTCGCTCAAAGCCGAAGATATCATGAGTGAAGGCGTGCCGGAATTGGGAGCGGATATTCCTTTGACGATCGCCGCACAAATGATGAAAGATAAGGGGATTCGTATTGCCTACATGTTGCACAACTCGGCAGGCATTATTTATCCTGCGGCGTACATTTCCTACCGCCACATTCTGCGTCACATCGCGGCGAAGGATGAAAGCGATCTGAAGGATTTAGGTCTCGCAGCAGAGAGAAAATCGCCGATTGAAGTATTTATTGAAAGAAGAGATGAAGCGAGAAGGAAAGCTGGATTAATTTGATGTCACTGCGAGCGAAGCGAAGCAATCTCAACTAACCTTTAGAAGGAGATTGCTTCGTCGCTCTGCTTCTCGCAATGACATATCAGAAACAAGGAGGCACACATGCCAATTGAAATTCCAAAAGATAAATGGCCCGGAAGCATCAAGGCAATTACAATCGGCGCGACACCTGCGGAAGGCGGCACGCGCGCCACGACCATCACTGTGGGTGGGCAGACAACCCTGCCTTATTTGCAATTCGAAGCACCGACGCCGCATAAGCCTGTCATCGCGATCGAGATCAGATCGCGCAATCCAGACGATTGGTCGCCGTTGCTGGTTGAGGCGTGGGGCGATGGGATGGCGGATCCCGCTCAATGGGCGAAGAAAGCCGAAGAAGCGGGAGCAGACCTCATCGTCCTGGCCCTGACGCTTGAAGATAGTCCTGAGGATGCCGTCAAGGCTGTCAAATCCGTATTAGACGCAACAGGTTTGCCACTCGTTGTCTGGGGTCCCGGGCAGGCAGAGAAAGATAACGATCTGCTAGTCGCTGTTTCGGAAGCGACCAAGGGCGAACGACTCCTGCTGGGGATTTGCGAAGATAAAAATTACCGCACCATTGTCGCGACCGCCATGGCAAACGGGCATCTGGTGCAGGCGCGCACGCCGATGGATGTGAACCTGTCGAAGCAGTTGAATATTCTTATCAGTGATATGGGCATGCCGAAAGACCGCATCATCATGGACCCGACCACCGGTGCGCTCGGCTATGGAATTGAATACGGCTACTCGGTAATGGAGCGCCTGCGACTCGCCGCCCTGCAAGGCGATGCGATGACACAATTCCCAATGCTCGTCACACCCGGTTTTGAAGCATGGAAGACCAAGGAAGCAAAGGTCGGTGATGGTGTGCCTGAAGCGTGGGGTGATTGGAAGAATCGTTCCATCCACTGGGAAACACTCACCACCATTGCGTTGGTTGAAGCTGGGGCAGATATCGTTGTTTTACGTCATCCTGAGAGCGTCAAGCGCGTCAGGGATGCCATTGAAGAATTAATGGTTCCGGCATAGGAGGTCCACATGGCACTCACTGGTATTCAAATCTACAAACTTCTCCCACAGACCAACTGTAAGGAATGCAGCTTCCCCACTTGTCTCGCGTTCGCCATGAAACTGGCTGCCAAACAGGTCGAACTCTCGGCCTGCCCTTACGTTACCGAAGCGTCGAAGAAACAACTGGCTGAATCTGCCGCGCCACCGATTCGACTCATCACACTCAAATCCAATGGCACAGAAGTCAAGATCGGCAACGAAGTCTGTATGTTCCGTCATGAGAAGACCTTCTATAACAAACCCGGTTTATTCCTGCGCGTCAAAGCCAGCGACCCGGACCTTGCGAAGAAGGTTGCTGAGGCCGATGCGTACAAGGTCAATTATGTGGGCATGGACTTTTCTCTTGACGGCTTCGCAATCGAAGCGGATGGTGACTTCGTTGCAGTCGTCAAAGCAGTTCGGGAAGTGACGAAACGCCCACTCATTTTGATTGGAAACGACGCAGCGCTTCTCGACTCAGCCCTCAGCCTGCTCCCAGGCGAACGAGCTTTGATCTACGCCGCAGATTCATCCAACTTCGAATCCCTGGCAGATGCTGCTAAGAAACACAAAGCCGCGCTGGCTGTCACCGCCGATTCGCTTGACACGCTCGCTGACCTAACTCAAAGGGTCCAGAGTAAAGGTGTGCAAGATATGGTACTTGATCTGGGTGGCAAGAATCTGGGTGAATGGCTGACGCGTTCCACACAGGCCCGGCGACTCGCCCTCAAATCCAATTTCAAACCATTGGGATATCCAACCATCTTCTTTGCCGCGCAAAATGGCGTGGATAAGGAAGCCGTCTATGCCGCGCAGGCCATCTCCAAATATGCCGGCTTTGTGGTGCTCGATACCTTTGCGCCTGAGATGATCTATTCCTTGCTTGTCCTGCGCGAGAACATCTACACCGATCCGCAGAAACCCATTCAAGTCCAGCCTGGCATCTACGAGATCAACTCACCGAAGCCTGAAAGCCCGGTGCTGGTCACGACCAACTTCAGCATTACTTACTTTGCGGTTGCAAATGAAGTCGAGGGTTCGGGCTTACCTGCCTGGCTGGTTGTGACCGATGCCGAAGGCATGTCTGTGCTCACTGCCTGGGCGGCAGGCAAGTTCGACGCAGAGAGAATCGCCAAAGCCATCAAAGGCTTCGATGTAGCAAGCAAAGTCAGCAAGAAGCAGATTATTTTACCGGGCCACGTTGCCGTGCTTTCTGGTGAACTCGAAGAGGAACTCGCAGATTGGGAAATCCGCGTCGGCCCGCGCGAGGCAGTGGATCTGCCCGCGTTTATGAAACAGGTATTGAATTAGCCTTCGCGCTGAGCGGAGCGCGGGTCGAGTAGAGCGAGTGTTCTTCTCGCTCGTATCGATACCAAGCGAAGTCGAAGCGTAGTTGCAATCTACCCTTCGTCTCCGCTGCCAAAAGATAGCGGCTCCGCTCAGGGCGAACGAAACCATGCAACACACTGTCACCTTCACTGGCGAAAATATCAACGCCACAATAGAAGTCCCTACCAACACATTGCTGGCCGATGCGGCACAGCTCGCCGGCATTGACATCGGCCAGCCTTGTGGCGGGCAGGGACGTTGTGGTCGCTGCGCGGTCCAGGTGACAGAGGGCAGTGTTCGCCGCAGGAGCACACTACGACTCTCAAAGTCAGATATTTCACAAGGATACGCGTTGGCCTGCCAGACTGTTATCGAAGGCAGCGTTGCCATTTATGTTCCACCGCAAGAAAAGATAGAACGCCGCCTCACCACTGACCGCGTTGTTGCTGAAGTCACTGTACCTGCGGATTATGAGTACCTTCAAGATCAGACAGTCCGCCGGATCCATGTGCAACTCATCCCGCCCAGCATGGATGACCAGATAGACGATTGGTCGCGCCTTCAGACAGCTTTGCGCTTGCAGCATCGTTTTGAAAATGTGACTTGCTCGTTAAGTCTCCTGCAACGAATGGGCGATATCCTGCGTGAAGGCGATTGGAATGTCACTGCGGTGATTGACATTACCAATGTAATTAAGAGTGGTGAATCGAATCAGTCTGTTCGGCTCATTGATCTACAACCCGGTCTCGTGGATGAATACTCGCCACTCTGGAGCGCCGCAATAGACATCGGCACAACGACGGTCACGCTATGGATGGTTGATCTGGTCAGCGGACAGGTTAGGACACAGGTAGCCGAATATAACGGGCAGATCGCCCGCGGCGAAGATGTTATCTCACGCATCATTTACGCGAGCAAGAATGGCGGCGGACAGGAACTCCGTCAACGCGTGCTGGATACGATCAACAACTTGCTTGAGACTGCCTGCAAACGGGTAAAAGCAAAGCCTGAGAATGTAGTCAAAGCGACCGTTGCCGGCAACAGCACCATGATGCACTTGCTCTTGGGCATCCCTGCCGGGAGCATTCGACTCTCGCCTTTCATCACTACAGTCAATACCCCCCCATTGTTGAGCGCACGCGAAATTGGCTTGAATACCCACCCTGAAGCCAGCGTGGACTGTCTGCCCGGCGTGGCGAGTTATGTAGGAGCAGACATCACAGCAGGAGTGTTGTCATCAGGTTTGGATATTGCCGAAGATGTAACCCTCTTCCTTGATGTCGGCACCAACGGCGAGACCGTGCTGGGCAATCGCGATTGGCTCGTGACATGTGCATGCTCGGCAGGACCGGCGTTTGAAGGTGCGGGCGTAGTCAACGGGATGCGCGCTACACAGGGCGCGATCGAAGAGGTGTGGATCAATAGCGACACCTACGAGCCGACGTATCGCGTCATCGGTGGAGGCAAGCCCAAGGGTATCTGCGGAAGCGGATTGATATCCCTGCTTTCAGAAGCCTTTATAACGGGAGTCCTTGATAAGGCTGGCAATCTCAATTTATCGGCGAACAGTTCTCGAGTCCGGGAAGGTGCGCACGGCGGAGAGTATGTCGTTGCCTGGGGGGACGAATCCGCATCCGGCGAGGATATCGTTATCTCCCGCGTGGATGTCGATAACCTGTTGCGCGCCAAAGCTGCCATCTATGCCGGTTTCACCGTATTAGCTGACACCGTTGGCATTCCATTGGAAAGCGTTTCAAACGTGTTGGTGGGCGGTTCTTTCGGAAAATACATCAATGTGGAAAAGGCCGTGCAAATTGGACTTCTCCCTGATATGCCCTGGGAACATTTTGACTTCCTGGGCAACACATCGGTGCGCGGCGCTTATTACGCATTGCTCGACTGGCGCAAGCGGGAACAGATTACCGAGATTGCCAGGCGCATGACCTACATTGAATTATCAGCAGACAATAGTTTCTATGAAGCTTTTACTTCGGCATTATTCCTGCCGCATACGGATATGAATAAGTTTCCAAGTGTAGCAGACGCATTATCGTCAAACGTCGAAGGTCGAACGTCAACTTGACCGTGAGACTTTGACCTTTGACTTTGGACTTTTGACTCAAAGGAGAAAGACATGTACATCATAGGTGAAAACATCCACATCATCTCAGAGAAGGTGAAAGAAGCACTGGCCGCAAGGGACCGTGAGTTTTTCATGGACCTGGCCGTCAAGCAGGTGGAGGCGGGCGCAAAAGCCATTGATATCAATCTCGGTCCGCGCAAGAAAGACTGGGCGGAGGTCTTTCCGTGGGTCGTAGAGTCAGTGGAGGCGGTTGTAGATGTACCCCTCTCGATTGACACAACCAACGTGGATGGCATGGAAGCCGCGCTGAAAACCATCAAGAAAGCCCAGCCTATTTTGAATTCAACCTCTGCCGAGCCTGAGCGTTTGGAGAAAATTCCGCTCCTGGCGAAGAGATACGGTGCCAAGGTTATCGCGCTCACTATGAAGACGGAAGGCATCCCTGTAGAAGCAGACGCGCGCGTCAACATCGCGGTCGAGACCTTGATCCCGCGCATGATGGAGATTGACTTCCCCATGGAGAACCTCATCATTGACCCGCTCGTCCTCACTGTTTCTGGCTGCCAGCAATACTGCCCGCATCTGATCGAAACTGTCCGCACTCTACAATACGCATGGGATCCCACGCCCAATATTTCAGTCGGGCTAAGCAACGTCTCGAACGCGGTTCCCAATGACAACCGCCCGCTGATCAACCGCGTCTATCTCGCCATGCTGATGGGCGTTGGCCTGCAGATGATGATCGCCAACCCTTTCGACGGAAAGCAGAATGATGTCATCCGTTGGATAGAGACAAAAGACACTAGCAATCCGCTTGCCGCTGTCTACAATAAGATTGCAGAGCGAACGTGTGTAGGCGAAGAACCTCAGATGGAAGACTTTGATATGTCTGACCCCGAGCAAGTTGCTATCTGGAAGACCACTCAAATTCTACTTAATAAAGTTATATACGCCGACGCGTATCTGCTGAACTAGAGGAGGCACATCATGCCCATATTTACACCTGGTCGCCGTTGGCAACCGCCATTTTATCCCTTCAAGCGCGACACATTCGGCAATCGCTTGCTGGAATCGGTGGAGTTCGCGATCAAGGGCCCTCTGTTCGGTTGCCGCATGTGTGGTAATTGCCTCCTGCAAGAGACTGCCTTTATCTGTCCGATGGAATGCCCCAAGGGTGCGCGCAATGGTCCGTGCGGCGGCTCCACAGCCGAGCACTGCTATGTGGACGAGACTCGGCCATGTATGTGGTACCAGATCTATGACCGTGCCTTCAAGATGGGACGTCAGGAAATGCTGCTTGAGGTATTGCCACCTCTTGATTGGGATAAAGTCGGCACAGAGACCTGGGGGGACGTAAGCACACAAGTTAAGAAGCTGGGAGTAGCCAACGTTGTCACCGGGCTAACGCGTAAGGATCCTGCCCTGCGCTCACATACCTGGGATTCCATCTTCCGGCCTGTACGCCAGCCTGAATGGTGGCAGGGTGATAACCGCTATCACGCCCCGAAATACTCGGAGCCTGTCTCTGAACTGGAACGAAGACTGAAGGCAGGTGAGTTCGTTGTAACGGCAGAAGTGGCTCCGCCTATTACGGTCAAAACCGACAAGCTATATAAGAACATCGAATTGGTCAAGCCTTATGTGGCCGCCATCAACTTCACAGATAATCCCTCCGCCACACCGCGTATGTCATCCCTGGCTTGTTCGAAGATGGCCATTGAAAAAGGTGGCGAGCCCGTCATGCAAATCGCGGCGCGTGATCGCACACGTGTTGGCCTGCAATCTGAAGTGATGGGCGCGAGCGCACTGGGCATTCGAAATATCTTGTGCCTTTCCGGTGACTCGATGAAGATGGCCCCTGCCCCGCGCGGCCGCATGGACGTGATTGACATCGACTCGATCCAGATGCTATGGATCCTGCGCCGGATGCGCGACGAAGGCAGGTACATGGACGGGCGCGAGATCAAGACGCAGCCACAATATTTCCTCGGTGCGGCTGCTTCGCCCTTTGCCTCTGAGCCGAAGTTCCAGGCTTTACGCGAACACAAGAAGATCAATGCGGGCGCGCAGTTCTTCCAGACTAACCTGGTTTTCGATGTTGAACACATGGAAATCTGGTTGAACGAACTTGCCAAGCGCGACATTCTCGATAAAGTCTACATTCTGATTGGAATCACGCCGCTCAAGACCTTGAAGATGGCGAAATACATGAACGATGAAGTGCCGGGCGTGTTCATCCCTGAAGGATTGATGAAGCGTATGGAAGCTGCAGACAAACAGGGCAAGGCGCAGGAAGAAGGTGTTCAGATCGCGCTTGAGTTGATTGAAAAAATCAAAAAGTTTGAAGGGCAGGGAGTGAACGGCTTACATATCATGGCCGTCGGTTGGGAAGAGATCGTGCCGCGCATTATCACAGAAGGAGGCGTTCTGCCAAAAGGATTCGTCAAGCCTGATCTACCAGTAAAGAAAGTCCCTGCTTAATCAACCACGAAGTCACAGAGACACGGCAAAAATAGAGCCTCGGATGCTCTGTGGCAAAGACCTTCGCCAAAGGAAGCCACAAAATTTGACACTTGAAATATGACACTCAACCCGGGAGGGAAGATGCTTCCTGAACAAATCAAAAATTTCCGTGAAATGGCTACATTGAAAGACGGCGCTTATATCCTTTTGCGCCCGATGGTTGCGGAAGATCAACAACGTCTGATGGAATTCTATTCCGCCATCAACAATGACGATTTGCGTTACTTCCGTCATTATGTCAAAGATCCCGCCATTATCCAGGATTGGTGCGAGCATCTGGATTACAACAAAGTCCTGCCCATCCTGGCTCTGGCCAAAGATCGCGTGGTCGGCAGCGCCTCACTGCATTTTGGTGAGGGCCCCAAACGTCACATTGGCGAGGTGCGATTGTTCCTCTCAAAGGATTATCGGAAGCGGGGTTTGGGCATGAAGATGATTCGCGCCCTGATTGACCTGGCACGCAAACATGGATTGAGCATCCTGCTGGCTGAGGTCATCGCTGAACAGACCAAGGTTGTCAAGGCTTTCGAATCACTGGGATTCAAATCGCAGGCCACACTTGATGACTACTTCCTGTTCCCAGATGGTGAAACATGTGACATGGTTCTGATGACCATGTGTCTGCGTTCAAAGACGGATGAATTCTAGAATCTCACTGCGCCGGGCCATCAAAGAGGCCACAGGTCAGGATATCAACATCTGCCATGCATGCTTTGACTGCGATATCCATTTCCCTGATGACCTCGATATCCCGCTGGGAAGCCTCATCCAATTGGCTTTACTAAATGACGACGAGGCACTTCATTGCCGGACCTTATGGTCCGAGGCCGTTTTGGAAGCAGCACGCGGCGCCTGCCAACGCGGACTTGATTTATATGCCGTGATGCTAACTCTTCGTGAAGAATCAAGACGCAGGATGAGTGAGGAAAAGACCTACCCACATAGTTAGTTCGTAACATGAGAGTATTTTCTCTCTATGAGGAAGGAGATGCTATGAACATTGAAGAACTGCTTGCGAAGGCCAAAAGGCCCTCAGCGGATGCTATGAAACTGCATCCATTCTATCGGGGCAAAATAGAAACCACCCTCAAATGCACCGTACACAGCTTCAATGACTTTGCCATCTGGTATACGCCTGGTGTGGCTGCGCCCTGCAAGGCAATCCAGGCCAACCCGGAGTTGGTATACGACTACACCAACAAATGGAACACCGTTATCGTGGTGAGTGACGGAACGCGTGTATTGGGCCTGGGTGACATCGGTCCGAAAGCAGGCTTGCCCGTCATGGAGGGCAAGGCCCTGCTCTACAAATATCTGGGCGGCGTGGATGGCATTCCAATCATGCTCGATACCAAGGATCCGGATGTCATTATCAACACTGTGTTGATGTTGCAGCCGGGCTTTGGGGGTGTCAACCTGGAAGACATTTCCAACCCTAAATGCTTCTATATCCTTGACACCTTGCGTGAGAAGGCTGAGATCCCTGTCTGGCACGATGATCAGCAGGGCACAGCTACGGTCACACTGGCTGGTCTCATCAATGCTCTCAAAGTCGTGGGGAAAAAGATGAGCGAAGCGAAGATTGCCTTCATCGGCACAGGGGCCTCCAATGTTGCATGCTCGCGCCTGATCTTCGGCTGGGGAGCAGATCCTGCCACGTGTTTTATGGTAGATACCAAAGGTATCCTCGGTAAACATCGCAAGGACCTCGAGATGCGCAAAGCTGAGTACAAGGACAAATGGAAACTATGCCAGATCACAAATGCAGAGGGTCGCGAGGGTGACATCCCAGATGCCATGAAAGGTGCGGATGTGGTGATCGCTCTCTCGAAGTCCGGACCTGGGGTCATCTTGCCGGAATGGGTAAAGACCATGGCGAAAGATGCAATCCTGTTCGCCTGTGCCAATCCGGTTCCCGAGATCTGGCCCTGGGAGGCGAAAGAGGCGGGTGCAGCCGTGGTCGCTACAGGCCGCTCGGATTTCCCGAATCAAGTCAACAATTCGCTGGGATTCCCAGGCATCTTTAGAGGCACGCTGGATGTGCGCGCCCGCACGATTACCGATGAGATGTGCTTTGCCGCGGCGCAGGCGTTGGCAGACCACGTCGGGGACAAGCTGGATACGGAACACATTCTTCCTGATATGGATGACTGGGAAGTCTTCCCGCGTGAGGCGGCAGCGGTCGCCATGAAAGCTCAGGAACAAGGACTGGCGCGCATCCCAACCACCTATGAAGCCGAATTTGAAAATGCCAAACACATTATCACGCGCTCACGCAGCCTGACTAAAATGATGATGGAAGAGAACTTTATCCTCGAGCCACCACCAGATGAGGATAGTGACCATCCCATTGATCTGGAAACGATCCAGTCCGCATATTGATCGGAAAGGAGAATCTTATGTACGATCTGATTATCATCGGTGGTGGGCCCGCTGGTCTCACAGCAGCCATCTATGCCATTCGTAAACGCCTCAACGTGCTCCTACTCACCAAGGATCTGGGTGGCAAGACCAATTACCGCCTGGCACTGCCCTGGGTGCAGGATTACCAGGTCATTCGCGGGCTGGAGATTGTCAACAAGTTTCGCAACGAATTGGAATACCTTGACTTTGCGCGTCACATCGAGGCGGTCGAAAAGATCAGCCAAAAGAATGGCGGTTTTGTAGTAACGACCAAAGGCGGCGCAGAACTGGAAGCGAAAGCGATCATTATCGCCACCGGTGCGCGCCAGATACGGATGGGTGTGCCAGGTGAAAAGGAATTCACAATGAAAGGTTTGTGCTATTCTGCTCTAAGTTATGCACCTCTTTTCATTGAGAAAACTACAATCGTCGTTGGTGATAACGAGTTGGCTTTACGTTCAGCCGCTGAACTTTCAACGGTTGCTGAGCAAGTCTATCTAGTATGTAAGGACGAAAGTGCATTGGAAACACCGGTCGGGCATAAATTGCA
>DASWKT010000211.1:0-9893 GCA_036396515.1 Anaerolineales bacterium
ACTCTGGCAGGCTGTGCAAGGTGATAAAGCAATGCATCGAAAGCTTCAAATTGTGGAACAAGCGTAAGTAAAAAGGAAAAGATGAAAGGGAGAATAATGACAATTTTTGAGAATAGACTGAACTGGCTGAAGGAAAAATTCCAATGGGTGGCGAAAGCTTTGAGATCAGCGTGAATATTTTGCAGGTCGCTTTTGAGGGCAAAAAACGCTGTTAAACCTATGACAAAAAAGAAAAGGATTGGCACCCGTGCCAGCTGCGCAGCTGAAAATCCCAGACCAAGCAAGCCAAGGGCTCCCAGCCCGATGCCACAACTTAATAGAAGGCGATCAACTGCATCAATGGAGTTCAATCCCACCCATCGAAGGATTCTCTTTCCAAGTCCATACGCGTTGAAAAGCAGAAACGCGGCGATGATGAATGTCCAGAACGTATCCGCCAGGCCCGCGAATGCATTCAACAGGCCTGGTTTCTGGACAACATAATAGGCGCTAATGATTATGCCGGTCCACACAAGGAAAGACACAATTGCGATGGAACGCTTCAACTAGCTGCCTTTAAGATAAATGCCGGTCGGGTCAAGTTCTTCGCGCAAAATTCTCAATTCGTTTTCGGTAACAAGTTCTGTTGTCCTCAACGGACCCGCGACTTTTAGATCCCAGCCCGTATTTTCCTTTGCCTGCTCTACTGTCTTACCGGGATGCAACGCGGTCAGGATCATCTCGCTGGTTTCATCAGGCTCCATGATTCCGATATCGGTGACGACTGCCAGCATCCCGCCGCCGCGCAGGCCGGCTTTTTCGCGGTCGCCTTTGCCACCGATGAATCCAGCCGAAGTCATAAACTCAACCCTTTCAGGGAAACGCCGCTTCTGGTGCGGCGTCATGATGTAACAGCGGTTTGCCCAGGCGGCGATCTCCTGCGATCCGCCCGAACCCGGCAAACGCACCTTGGGGTGATAGTATCCGCCGATGACGGTCGCGTTGATGTTGCCGTATTTATCGATCTGTGCGCCGCCCATGAAGCCCACGTCCACGTTGCCGCGCTGGAGGTAGTTGGCGAAAATATCATACATGCTTACCACCGAAAGCGAGCCGCTTACAAGGGTTGGGTCGCCAATGGAGAGTGGCAAGCGCGCCGGCTCGGCACCGATCACACCCGCTTCATAGATCATCACAAGGTTTGGTGCATGTGTTCGTTTCGCGAGGTTGCACGCGAGATTCGGCTGGCCGACCCCCACAAACACCACGTCACCATCACGCAAGAGACGCGCGGCATTGATGATCATCAATTCGGCGGAAGAATATTCAGGCATAGGGTCCTCTTCAATTATGCTTTTGGAGTCAGGGAGCGTCGCCGTGCCGCCGTGGCGACACTTGCTCCCGATATTTTCGACGGCGAGCCGCCTGAATCCAAATTTTTCAAAAATGATTGGATGATGTCAAACACTTCTTTCGGACGTTCAAGCGGAAGCAAATGCGTGGACCGTTCCAACGTTTCCATCTTCGCCCTGGGTTGTTTCCGTTTGACTAACTTTGCCGCTTCGTCCCAGAAGGTGTCCGTCTCTGCGCCGCGGATAAAGAGAGTTGGCACCTGGAGTTTTGGCAGATCGCGCCAGAGATCAAAGTCACGCAGGCCGGTGAAATAGATGTGCGTCTCCCATTCTGGAGAAAAGACCAGCTCATACCCGCCATTGGTGGGCCGCGTTATCCCTTCGATGTAGATGCGCAAATTCTCGTCGCTCATATAACGAAATATTTCGCGATTTCGATAACCGCGAAAGACCGTGTCCAGATCGTCGAAGGTGCGCCTGCGCTTCAACGACCCTGCGATCATGGGATGTAATCTATATCCCAGGCCTATCCCACGGATGAAATTCCAGGAGATCAATCGCCGTGGTGGGAAGAGGACTGGATCAATGAGCACTAGGGCGCGAAACTTGTTTGGGTCACGCAACGCCGCACGCAAGGTAACGATCGCTCCGATGGAGTGCCCCACTCCAATAACGGGGGTAGTCTCGCGACTGGAGAGGAAGCGCAGCAAGTCATCGCTAAAGGGATTCCAATCCTTGATATCGCCGGGATTCGAGTCGGGCCAGAGTGGGCGAAGCAGCATACCAAAGACGTGGAAATCTCTTTTCAAGAGTTCGAGTAGTGGCGTATAGCACGCCGGGGGATAGCCATTCGCGTGGAGAAAGTGCAGCGGCAGGCCGGTGCCATTGAGGTCAAAGTGGGGAAAAGATTTCATCCGCGAATTTACGCTAATCTTCGCTAATTTGCGTCTGATAGTCTTGTCCGTCTTCGCGAAGTACCCGTGTTATAGGGGTGGAGGGCGTTGTTTTGGTTAAGTAGACTTCATCTTTATACAATAAGTCTGTCATCGTGCCTCACAACCTTAAGACAGATTCGCGCCAATTCGCGAGAATTTGCGGATTCTAATACTGACCATAATTAATCTTCTCACTATATCGCGCTTTCACTTCCAGGCGTTTATGAGTCTCTGTCCCCAGTTTCTCCCAATATTCATCTCTGTCTTTCACTCCGTACACCCAGTCATCAAGATACTGTGTTACGCTATCTGTCGATTCGCTGATCTTGTCCCAGGCAAGATAAAACTCATTGTCGCGGTCGTAATATCCCTGTGCATAGGATGGATGACAGGCATACGGGACATGGCACACCGCGCTGACGACAATCCCGGGGATCATCGTGCGGTTCGGGTCGGAGCGTATGATCGATTCATCCACGATCTCCTCGGCAGTGAGGATCACTTTTTTTGCGGCAAAGGCAGCCTCCTTTTGTTCGCCGATAATTCCCCATAAGTGTGCGTTGCCGTTCTCATCCGCGCGCTGCACGTGGACAATTGCCACATCAGGGTGCAGCGCAGGAACGACGATCACGTCTTTGCCGCCATACGGATCAGGGATGCGTTTGATGTTCGGGTTGGCTCTTTCGAGATCGCCTGCGCCTGTCTGATTCATGGGCAGGAATGGCAAGCCGGAAGCGCCTGCCTGCAAACGAGTGATCATGCCGAAGTGGGAATATTCCTCCCATTCGAGTTTGCTCTGCTCAATGGCTGAACGGACAATGCGAAGGGATCCCACCCCGGGATTGCCCATGTATGAAAAGATCACTTTTCGTGCACATCCCGCCGCGACCATCTGGTCATAGATCAGGTCCGGAGTGGCGCGGGCGAGGGTCAGGTTTTTTTTCGCGTGTCGAATGATTTCATGTCCGGCGGCAAAAGGGATAAGATGCGTAAACCCGGCCGCATATATGATGTCACCATCGCTCACATATTGTGAGATGGCTTCAGAGAGTGGGACGAGTTTGCTCATTATTTCTTTCCCTTGTCTTCTTTTGATTTTGGCATGAGCCTTTTGATAATGCTAAACCGCCCGCTGGGTTGAATGGATCTTTTGTAGCGTGCACGAAAGATAAATGCCAGAGTGATGAGTATCATGCTCCAGCAGAAATAATCAAATGTGGGATTCCCCGCGGAGTCCGAAAGCAGGAAGAACACGAACAGCCCAATGCCCACCAGTAGAAAGAACGTGCCTAGGCGATAAATGATTTCTTTGGGATCGTATCCTTCGGGTTGGCTCATGAGTTTGTTAATGGTGATCGGGTAGTCCTACGCTTTCGCGCTGACCGAAGGTGCAGGTGTCGCGACACATTGCCATACTCTCTCTTAAACTTCTATCATGGATATGATCCGGTGCTCTCGTCACCTGCACTCCCCGGCACCTGTGCCCGGGCAGGTGTGCTTGCTGATGCAAGTGTACAGTCTCGGAGACCGCTCGACTTACTCGACCACCGCAGGTTTTCTTGCCGAAAAAAACGTTCTACGAAACGGATAAAAGACGGGGCTTTCCGGCAGGGCGGCGCGCATTTTCTCACAGATCACTTCCATAAACTCTTCTTTATGTTCGCCCAATCTTTCAAAATAAGGCACAAGTGCTGTGCCTGAAATCCATTCTACCACCGCGTCTGAGTCTTCCAACACGTGAGGGTAGACCTTCTCAAAGACGACGATACTTTCCGCTCCATAATCGAAGAAGAGACGCGCGTAAGCGTCGATGGACAAGACGGGAGCGTAGCGTTGAAAGCCCTTCAGGATGGATTTGAACGGCTCCTCGCTTGCGGTTTCACGATAGATCTGGTGTGAGATATGGTTGTGATTGGATGGGACTTGGACGGCGATCTGTCCGCCTGCTTTTAGTCTTCGGTAAAGATATGGAATCAACTCGGCATGATTCTCTGACCAATGCAAAGCGGCGTTGCTGAAGATGAGGTCCCACTCACCCGTAAGCTGGGATTGATCTCCTTGGATGAAGACCAAATTTGGGCCGGACGCGAAGCGAAAGGTGGCCTTCTCCAGCATCTGCTCGGACGAATCGAGTCCAGTCACATCGCTGTCTGGAAGAGAATCCGCAAGTTGACGCGTCAACTCGCCGGTGCCGCATCCCAGGTCAACGACTTTAAGATTTGGGCGCACTTCGACAAGCGAAAGCAGATCGAAGAACGGCGCGGAACGCTCAGCTTGAAATTTGTGGTATTGCTTTGGATCCCAGGGCATAATTAGACTCCCCTCTCCTTTTAGGAGAGGGGTCGGGGGTGAGGTCAGAATTCCCCTCTCGCATTTTGGGAGAGGGGCTAGGGGTGAGGGTTGTTTATTTCCGTCTCGCCGTCTTTTTCGCGGCGACCTTTTTCTTGGGCGTGGCTTTCTTAGCCGTCTTCTTGGCAGATGAGACTTTGCCATTGGCTTTAGCTGGCTTGATGAGCGTGCGGATCTGCTCATGCATGTAGAGCTGCACGTAGTAATATCCGCCGCCGTTCTTGCCGCTCGCGCCGGATCCTTTCCACCCGCCGAATGGCTGGAAGCCAGGCCACGCGCCGGTCGTCGCGCCTTGCGGACGGTTGGCATACGTCACACCTGCTTCGATCTGGTCGAAGAACCATTCGGTTTCCTTCAGTGAGCCATAGAAGCCTGCGGTGAGGCCGTAGTTTACGTTGTTGGCGATCTTCATGGCTTCATCGAGATCATTTACCTTGCCAATCGTTGTGATCGGCAGGAACATCTCGTACTGCCACAGGCGGTGCTCAAAGGGCAGATCGGTGACGAAGGTCGGTTCGACAAAGTAACCCTTATCGAAAATGCCGCCTGTCTTCACATGACCACCCGTCAGGAAGTTGCCACCAGCCTGGTCAATCTCTTCGGTGAAGTTCTTGAAGTCGTTGTAGGAGCTCTGGTTGATCACGGGCCCAAGATATGTGACACGTTCGGTCGGGTCACCGATGACAAGGGCATCCGTTTTTGCTTTGAGCCTGGATAATAGCTCATCATAAACCGGCTCTTCAACGATCACGCGTGAGGCCGCGGAGCATTTCTGTCCCTGCAAGCCAAAAGCGGAGCGGACGATGCCAGTAGCCGCGTCTTCGAGATTCGCATTGCGTGAAACGATGGCGGGATTCTTCCCACCCAGTTCCAGAACAATGGGGCGGACGTAGTTGCGGTTGGCGAAATCGCGGTACATTCTCATGCCCACATCGAATGAACCGGTGAAGGTCGCGCCGTCTACTTCGCGATTATCCACGAGTGCCTGGCCGAGCGTTGAGCCGGGCCCGGTAACGAAGTTGACCACGCCGTTCGGGAAGCCTGCGTCGCGCAAACATTCAGCATAGAGTCGCACGATCCAGGCGGTGTCAGTTGCCGGCTTGATGACAACCGTATTTCCAGCAACGAGAGCCGCGCCGGTTGGGCCGCCCGTCAAAGCAAATGGGAAGTTGAACGGACTGATGATCAGCCATACGCCGTATGGGCGCAGTACAGATGTGTTGGTCGCATCATATCCAACCAGTGGGTCCTTACCCATCGGTTTGATGAAGCCATTGTTCTCCTCCATCATCTGCGCTGAGAAATACATAAGGTCGGCAGTCTCCTGCACATCACCCAGTGATTCCATGCGGTTCTTGCCGACCTCAAGTGCCATTGCCGCGCCGAGTTCGAAGATGCGCTTTTCGATCAGTGCTGATGCCTTGCGCACCAGTTGAACGCGCTTTTGCCATGGTGTGCGGCTCCAGGCAGGGAAAGCCTTGCGAGCTGCGGCGATCGCCATGTTTGCATGGCTGGCATTGCCTTTCTGCATACGCGCCAGCACCCAGTCGGTATTGACGGGTGAACGGTCTTCGAATTTTTCGTCGGCGAAAACATCTTTGCCATCGATGATCATCCCGTATTCCTTGCCGAGATTCGCCTTGAGCTTCTCAACAGCCTTATCGAAGCCCTTGTGAAGTTCATCGGGGGGATTGAACATCGTGGCGTAAGTGAGTTTGAAACCTGCCATACAGCCTCCTGAATTTGGTTGGATAGTCTTGTGGTTTGGTAGTTTTATGGTCTTCTGGTTGGATAGCCGCAACTACCGAACGATGCAACTATCCAACGAATGAACTCAACATAGTATAGCGTAGGATTTCACGAACGTCAAAGATAAGCATATCCAATTCAGGTGACGAACTTCTGTTAATATTTCGGTAAGGATTTCATGTTATAACTTTTCAAAGAGATATGATGAAAACCCGCCTCTTTCCCAGCTCTTCGACACAGCTCAGGACAAGCCTTATCCTGATCGCGGTCTTAGTGGGCGCTTGTGCCCCTGGGTCCACTTCCACCAATCCACCAGCCGCCGCGACTCGGCCGTCGATTCAGCCGAGTGTTACGCTTGCTTCACCAACTCTTGAACCTGCAACTCAGCCTCCCCTAGATGCACCGACCGAGGCATCCGCCCCAACGCCGCTTCCTGCCGCCACCTCGCGCGGACCTGACCTCCACGCCACCGATCCATCAACGGTCAGTCTTGCCTCCGGGCAGATCCAGTTCGTTGAATTCTTCCGCTTTACCTGAAGCACCTGCCGTGCCATGGCGCCCATGGTTCATGGGCTCGAAGCAAAATACTTTGGCAAGATCAAGTTTTCCTATCTCGATGCAGATGACCCGCAGACACACGATTTTCAACAAGCACTTGGCTTTGTGTATCAGCCCGAAGTTTACCTGCTCGACGCAAATGGAAACATCCTGCAAAAGTGGGTCGGATTCACTTCAGAGGAAGAGTTCGAAGAAGTGTTTGCACAGTACGTGCAATAAAAGAACTCTCCACAGTAGAAGCCATTGCGCAGACTTTTTGTTGACAAAGATTTGTCATGTTAAGGACTCATTGACTTACTTTTGTTCGCGTGTAAAATTCATTCTTTATTTGTTCGATGGCAGGCTAATTGCCCAAAGGTCATCTAGCGCAGTCTTTCCGTCATATCCACCGAAAAGAATAAATTTTTGCAGTTTGGTATCGAAAAAGATCGCATGACCCCAGCGGCCGGGCGGCCTTAAACTGCTTTCTACTTCGCTCCATGATTTTCCGTCAAACACCCAGGCATCCTCAAAAAACGTGGTGAGATTGTTCTCTGTCTTGATACCACCAAACAGCAAACTTTTACCGGTTTCCGGGTCGTTTGCCATCATGGAATTGCCTCGCAGCGGCGGTTCAAGTATGAGAGATAAGAGTGATGGTTTGCTCCAGCCATTTTTATCCCAGATCCATGTGCCGGAGGGCTGCCAGGCGAGAAAACCAACCGCCTGTTGTTTGTTTTGATCGTAGACAATGGGCGCACCGCTTGCTATCGGGCTATCCTGGATCTCGATGTGCTCCCAATCCTTTCCGTTCTACCCCCAGGCGTCATTGTAGAATGATTGATAGTCGTTGCAACCGCCATACACTATAACTTCTTCGCGGGTTGTATCATAAAACATATTGTGACAACACCGCGATGGAGGACGAATACAGGTGTCACAGTTGCCCACCTCCTTCCAAATATTGCCGTCCCAGATCCAGGTATCGTTTAACCTTTTTCCGAGATTGTCTGCGCCTCCAAAAAGGATGATGACCTTACGTTTGGGGTCATAAGCCATTGCGCCCCCTGAGCGGGCTGGGGGCGTTGTTACCTGAGGGCCTAGTCCCAATTGGGTCCATCCTTTGCCATCCCATTCCCAAGTATCACCAGCCTTGGTCCAATTACTCTCACTTGTTTCAACGGTTCCTCCAAACAGGATGGCTTTGTTATGTTCGGTATCATAAGCCACCATCGATTCATAACGTGGTGATGGAGAACTTTCAGTAATGAGCGGTCTCCAACCCTGAGTTGGCACGTACGAGGCGATGCCTGCGCTGATTCCTAAAGCGATCAGCCAAAGCACGGAAAGAGCGGCTCCGAATCTCGATAGCCCCTGTTTCGCCAGGAAAGAACCTCGCCGCATATCCTCCACGGTTCTTGGTTCACCCTGAAGGAAAGTCCTGGAAAGGACAATTCCAATGATCGCGCCAATAGCCAAGGGAACGATAATAAAGTCGTACTGGCATAGAAACCCATAGGGAAATATTTGCGGAGTTCCAGAGCCGCATATCGGAGAAACCTTAATGAATGTGCTCGAATGCAGTATGACAGCTGCACTCCAGAGGATGATCGAGATTTTTCGATTCAGAATTCGCAAGACCACCCAAACCAGCGCGATATAGATCAAATAAAATCCCAGGGCGAAAAGCGGGCCGAATTCATAGCCGCCTACGGCATTGAGAGCCTCCCGGCTGTAATCGATCCAATAAATTTTTGGTTCTCTGATCAAAACGTAGGTGTAATCTGTGAGTATCGCCAGGGCAAGGAATACTATCAGACCAGCAGGCAGATAAGGTCCGACAAAAATGCCTGTGATCAGGCGCAGAATTCTTTGATGGATGTCTTTTGGTTCTGGGTTCTCGTTTGTTTCCATGTTAACTCTCTTAGATAAAAGATTTCAATATTCATGACCAAAGCGTAGTCAGAAGGTTACAAGTCTCTTAGTTGCATAAGTCGAATTGTTTGCCTAGAAACCAAAAAACAGAATAGATAGGAAAAAGTCTCCGCCGTCACATGGACTGCGGAGACTTATGGTTGGCGACCAAGGTAGCCGGCTAGAGTGAGAAAGCGCGCGCCGGGTTCGTGACCGTGATAACTCGCACCTGCTCCTCAGTTATCCCTCGCTCCAGCAGTCCTGGCAGAAATTCCATCGTTAGCGCAGTGTAGCCCCGAAAACCATCCTTGGGCAAGCCGTTGGAATGTGCTGGATTGTACCAACCCGCGTCGTGTGAGAGCAGCAGTTGGTCGACATAACCAGCCTCGATCATTGCCAGGGTGGTTTCAACCAGGTCTGCCTGTGACTGGTAGGGAGCTCCCACCGAATCGAGTTCCAGATAGGCCCCTCGCTGCGCAGCCTCCAATAACACTGTCAGATTAGTTTCCGTCTGGGCATGCACCCAAATAAAGCGCTGTAGATCAAGCCCTGCCTCTTCAAGAACATCCATTTCTTTTCTGGCAACGTTTCCTCCGATGGTGTGACTTGCGCTCACGGCACCGGTTGCTTGACTCGCCTTAGCTGCCGCTTTCAGATTTCGAATCTCGAGTGCCGTTGGACCGTCATCGCTCATCGCCAGCTTGATGAAACCCGCGCGAATGGAAGTCGCCTCGATACCCTCTGTCAGTTCGGTTATCCACAGATTGGCTAAGTTGGACTCGCTGATTTCCCGTAAAGATAACGGAGTGAAAGCCTCTCGATAAACCCCGGTCGGTGCGATAATGCGCATGGGCGAAATCTCGGCCAGCCTGCTCAATATCGTCAGGTTCCGTCCCACTCCCACTGTGGAACATTCGACCAGAGCGGTCACTCCGGCCGCAGATGCTTCGGCCAGATGGGGTTCCAATACGCGCTCTACTGCTTCCGGTTCAGCCTGGGCATAGTCAGGAATCAGTGGGCCTCGCAGGTCTGTAAAAAGATGCTCGTGCGGCAAGATCAAACCCAGCGAGTCAACATC
>DASWKT010000212.1:0-5386 GCA_036396515.1 Anaerolineales bacterium
CACGTTGGACCTATGATGAGCTCGAACACCGGAGCAGTGCAGGCAATTGCAAGATTTCGCTGGTACAGTACTGCGATGGCGATCTCGGGCGTTATTGTCCTTCTTTTGACGGCCCTCGCACAGGTTGAATGAACAGGAAAGGAAAGAACCAATGAAACAACAATACATTCTTTACTGGCTTGTTCCGCTCGTTGCCGTGCTGGCGTTGGTTGCTGCCGGCGTGGGCTTGTTCTATCAGGATGGAGGTAGTTCGTTCACATTTACGACGGTGCGCGGGGAGACCGTGCAGATCTGGGGACAGGGCTGGTACAAATTTGATTCACCGATAGCGGCCTTGAGCTTCATTGCGGCAGATTTGATTACTCTTTTCCTGGGGATCCCGCTGCTCGTGCTTTCCACCCTGCTTTATCGGCGCAATTCAGTGCGAGGGGGCCTGTTACTAACCGGAGCGCTGGCCTACTTCCTCTACAACTATACTTCAGTTGGATTCGGCGCCGCCTATAACAATCTGTTCCTAGTCTATATCATTCTCTTCTCCGCCAGTCTTTTTGGATTGGTGCTTGCGCTCTCGTCGTTTGATTTGCAGACACTCCCAGCTCACTTTACGGAGGGTCTGCCACACCGTGGTATGGGAATCTTCCTGGTCATCTCAGGCGTTATCCCGAGTCTGGTCTGGCTGGTGTTGTCGATCATCCCTGCCTTGCTTCAGAGTAAAGCTCCTCCGGAAGCCTATTACTATACAACCTTTATAACAGGCATTGTAGATATTGGGCTCGTTGCGCCCGCACTGATCCTTGCGGGTGTATTGCTTCTGCGTCGTGCTCCCCTGGGCTACCTGCTCGCATCCACCATGCTTATCTTTACCTCTATCTTGGGACCAAATCTCACCGCGGGAGGGATCCTCCAGGTCGCGACCAAGGTGATCACCATCGGGCAAGCAATGGTATTCACAGTTCCGTTCGTTATTTTGTCGCTGATTGCCATTTGGTTTACGATTCTGCTCTTCCACAATTTCTCAGAGGCGTCTCCGAGACTCCTCACAACCCCACGGAAAAAGGAAATTCCCCATGAACACTTTTCAGTCAACCAATAACAACCATGTCCGCGTAATGTGGCTGGCTGTGGCACTCGCACTGCTGGCAGCCCTGGCTTATATGATGATTGCCTGGGACTTTCTCTCCATTGGCGATCTGCAAACAGCCAAAGCTGGAGTCGTGATCATTTATGTCGCAGCTGGGAGCTATCTGCTCGGTGGATTACTGATCCCCCTTCGCCAGCGCTGGCTGTGGATCATTGGCGCAGTAATCAATGCTCTCGTTATCCTGTTCTTCATCAATCTGTACCAGGAACGACCGGCGGTGATGTTCTCCCCGGGCGGCGTAGCGACAAAGGTCGCGCAACTATTACTGGAAGTGATGCTGATCTACCTGATCTTTGCCAAAAAACAATGAAAAGAACAATTCATCAGAAGTGGAACATAGTATGAAAATCATAATCACTATCGCTACCATCCTTATTATCCTCTTCCTGTTAGGGTGGCTGGGGTTACAAATCGAGCCCAGGCCTTTTTCACCTCATGCGGAAAGAACACCTGAGCTGAAAACCATTCCAGTGCCGCCTGGATTGCCTAAGCCTGTGGAGCGTTTCTATAAAACAGTGTACGGCGATAATATTCCGGTGATCGAAACGGCTGTAATCAAGGGACGCGCCACGATCAGCCCATTCGGGGTCAAGTTACCCGCGCGCTTTCTCTTCGTTCATAACGCAGGCAAGGATTACCGTCATTACATCGAAGCGACCTGGTTTGGAATACCGTTGATGAAAGTCAACGAGCGCTACCTGGATGGCAATAGCCTTTTTGAACTCCCGATGGTGGGTACGACTGAAAACGACCCAAGCACCAATCAAGCCGCAAATCTCGCGGTCTGGGCTGAGGCGGCGTGGTTCCCGTCCATTTGGATTACAGACCCCCGCGTCCGCTGGGAACCCGTGGACCATAGGACAGCCTTGCTGTTCATACCATTCGAAGGTCAGGAAGAAAATTTCGTTATGCGATTCAACCCGGAAACAGGTTTGCTTGACTCGATGGAAGCCATGCGATTCCGAGACTCAGGCCCTCAGGCAAAGAAGATTTTGTGGATCACCAGAAACATGGAAGGAAAAAAGATAGAGGGTACCAAACTTGACGCAGTCGGGTCCGCCACCTGGCTGGATCAGGGAATACCGTGGGCAGTCTTCACGCTGGAAGAGGTCAACTATAATGTGAACGTAAGCGAATATATTCGACAAAAAGGTCCATAACTGGCTGACCCGCTTTTCCCTTATGCTTCAATCCAGCCCCGAGGCAATTCTGCCCCACACACGCTTTAACATTCCGTACAACCAAGATTACAATGGATTCATGAAGAAAGCTTTGGCATACCTATGCTCGTTTCCCCACGATCACATGGAATTTCGCCGGTTCACGCTGGCGCAAAAGGAATGCAAGCAGGGGACGAAGTGCCCACCGCAGCCCATAGAATGGGGTAAGGAATTTCCAGGTGATGTTTAACTCGCGTGCCAAATCCCGCAGCCGCATATAAGTCAGATAGTTCTCACTTTGCAGAGAATCGGATGCAAAGCCATAGCGCGCCGAGAAATCCTTTTTGCGCTCCTCCACCATTTTCTCTCCTGAAGTACTGCGTTTATATACGGGTGAATCCATAATCACGAGCAAGCCTTCAGTAGAAAGGACGCGCAATGCCTCTTTCAGCGTCTTGGCGTAATCTTCGGCGTAGTGAAGGGAGGCGTTGAAGATGACCGCGTCAGCAAAACGATCCATGACTGGCAGATGATCGAATTGCGCCTGCACGGGGATAAAGCTATGTTCATAGTATTTCCATGCCCCCAGCCCATCCTGTTCATTGACCAACAGATCTACAGCAATCACACGATCGCCTTGCGCCGATAGCTGATTGGAGAGCCAGCCATTGCCTGCGCCCAGGTCCAGTATCTTCAAAGGACGCTCAAGCGGATTTTGAAGACGGGTCAGCACATTTTTCACGAGAACGTTGAAACTGCGAGCGCGAATACGCCAATCAGCCTGGTAGCGACCGCTAAGATCCTTGAAAGGCAGGGCGCGGTAATAGCTCGCCGAGGTGCTGCCGCGCTGCTCGTAACCGCGAATTGCCTCATAGTCCGCGATGAAACGGGCGTAGTGGGCTTCGCTTTCAGGCAGAAGGAAACGCCAGATGCCAGCCTCTTTCCGGAACTCCAACCCATCCTGCGGACACGTGACCCTGTCAGGGGCACTCCGTTCGAGTGTAGCCTGGCAACGCGGGCAGATGAAGAACTGCTGTCTCATGCCTGACCTAGCACATCAATGGCGGCAGCATAAACGATTTCGAGCGAGCGGGAAATATCATCGAGCCGCTCAGGTGTTTGCCACTGGAGGGTCGCGAGGCTATCCATGCCCACCACTACCGAAGCAGTTTGAATATCGCGTATCTGACCTACAGTGAATAGTCCGGCCGATTCCATTTCTACAGTCTTCACGCCTTCAGCCTGATATTGCATCACTTCTTGACGCGTCTCACGATAAGGCGCATCGGTCGTCCACGTGGTACCAACCGTACATTCCCCGCCGCGCCCGCGAATAGCATCTGCCACTTCCTTCACCAGCGGGAGATCCGCGCGGATCGTTTTTTCATGAGGCAGATAATGATGCGAGGCGCCATCGTCACGGATCGCTTCGTCACACACCACAATATCACCTGGCCTGAGATCGGTTTGCAGTATGCCGCCCCAGGTCATCAAGATCATGCGCCGCACGCCCATCACGGCAAGTTCTTCAGCCAGCTCCACCACCATCGGCGAGCCGCCACCGAAGCTCGTCAGCACTCCCACCTTTCCTTTTGTCCTCTTCACCGCGTAGACATCTGCATTCATACTCCCGGCGCGTTCCACCGGAATACGCCAGCGCATGCGATGTGGCAGGCCACGCTCCAGGCAAAACAACACGCCTGCTGGCTTTATCTTCGGCATGCGTCCCAGCCGCTCACGGTACGCGACGAGATCTTCTGCCTTGAACAAAGGTTCCATCTTATGTTTTTCAGGATAATTCGGAAAGCTCATGAGCTCCGCCTAGAGTGAAAATCATGGTCTGTATCGCATGGTCAAGATGTAAAAATCCCCCCAGCCATACCACGGCCAGTGTGCTGATAATTTATCGTCCAGCCCGCCCAATACGCGATAAAGACGCGGAAATCGTTTGGCCAGGTTCTTACTCTCTGCCGTCGGCGTGATAACGGACAAACCCGCGAGCGCGATCAAATCATAGTCATCACCAAACCAATCGATCACCTGTCGCGGCGAAAAATAATAGACATTAAATTGCAGACCCTCAAGGTTAGCGCGCACACCGCCTTGTGTCAGGCGTCGAAACGCAAGCCGAAAATTCCCTCGAAACACTTCCATCCACTCCCAGAGACAGATACGCGGCATGAGCACCCACGTTACGACACCGCCCGGACGCAGCAACTTGGGCAATTGCTGGATAACAGACGAAAGATCAGGCACGCAATTGAGTCCCCCCAGGTCTGAGAAGACTGCGTCGAATGGCGCGCCAGGCACATTATCCAGAGAAAGAAACGAGCGCTCCTCCCAGGTGACCCGATCCTGCAAATTCAAGTCCCGCACTTTGTCGCGCAGGCGATCCAACATCCCAGGCGCGATATCCGTTGCATGGACGAAGTATCCGCGTTGCGCAAGTTGAACCGCGTCCGTGCCTGTACCTGCATTCAGTTCGAGAATGTGCGAGCCACCCGGGATGAAACGCTCCACATGTGAATAAACCTTACTGCGCATCCGCGTAAGATGAGGGTGATCATTGGCAAAAGCATCGTATTTGTCCGCGGTGCGCGAGAACGCTTCAGCAATTGTTTCAGCTTGGTTATTGAACAATTGCTTCTCCCGCCTGAACATAACGCCGAAGCCGAACCTCGCTTCGCATAAGACCTGCAAGGTTACGCGGAACGTTGATCAACCCGCGTAAGGATGGCCGGCGCAAAGCCTTCCAGGTACGAAACTCATAATGCACCCGGCCATGCAGGACGCGATAAAACTCCGTGGGAAAAGGACCACGATATAACATTGCCAGATCATCCGAATCGATCCAGTTTTGTTTGTCACCCAATTCCATTTTCACACGCTCGAAAAATTTTGTGCCGGGCAATGGATATGAAACCGAGATCCCGATATCATCGGGCGCACACTCACGTACCATCTTCAACGTCTTCTGTACATCCTGCCATGTTTCGCCAGGATAACCAAACTGCAAAAAGAATCCCACTTCAATTCCATGCTGATGCAGCAGGCGTGCGGCATTGTAAATATCCCCAACCTTATC
>DASWKT010000213.1:0-8114 GCA_036396515.1 Anaerolineales bacterium
TTCAACTCCGTGATAATGAATAACCGTTGCCCACCAGGGTGCGGATACGAGCAGGACGAGTAGGCCAACCACAAGTGAATTGATAAAGGCGGTTCGCGAACGCGAAAGCATGATCCATAAGAATATTGCAGAAACAAATGTATGCACTGCGGCCTCAGGGTGACTCATCACTGCCAGGCCGCCGAAAACACCCGCCCAAAAAATATCAGTATGGCGATTCTCTTCGTACAGCCTGATCAGTATTGCCAAGGTTAGCAACATAAAGAACTGGCCGGGACTGCGCGTAAGACCACCGCCCATCACAAACCACGACAGCGCGCGCGGCATAAGTGCAAAGAACAATGTGGATATAGCTGCATAATATTTGTCTTTCAATAGTCGCAATGCAAGCAAATAAAATACCGGAATGGATAATGATGCAAAGAAAGCAGGTACCCAGCGTACAACTTGAACCGCGCTCAACCCAAACAAGTCTGCTGCAACCCGGCCCAGATAAAACCCGAGAAGTGGATATGCAAAGGGGATATTCAAATGATTGTACGTGGTGAATTTAGGCAATACATAGTTACTGGCTTTCAAGTCATCCACCATCACCGCGAACATTCCCCCGTCGTTGATGGCAAACCCTGCAAGAAGGGTTGGGTTGAAGCGCATGAACGTGCCGATAAATATAGCCAACATCAAGACCAGGTCGGCCCATTCCTTGCGACGGATTGGTTTCATAGGCGGCTTCTCCAATGCAGTGATGGGGAAGATTCTAACATGGTCAATACCCTGTTATGGAATTGTGCGTGGCAGAATCGAGGCTGCGGGGCAGTCTGGCGCTGCATTCCCCGCTTTTTCTTTAATAATCCGTACCCGATTTCAAAATGCCGGATATCTCTTTTAGCCCAAATATATGTCAGAGCACCGCATCAATCATTATTGCCAGAAAGATAAAGACCAGATACGTACTTGACCACCTATACATGCGCCAGGCAAGCTTGTTTCCCCCCCGCTTCCAAACTGCCCAGGCGGCGTAGAGTAACGCGCCTCCAGAGACAAGCGAAGAAATCAAGTAGATATTGCCTGCCAGATTTAGAATCGGAAGCAGCAGCGTGACCAGCACCAATTCGACTGTGTAAATGAAAATTTGCTTACGCGTCTCGATCTCTCCGCGCACAACCGGAAGCATTGGAACACCTGCTTTTGCGTAATCCTTCATGCGGACGATTGCCAGCGCCCAAAAGTGTGGGGGTGTCCACATGAAGATGATGGCAAACAGGATCCATGCTGTCCAGTCCAGGTGTCCGGTAGCAGCAGCATAGCCAACCATGGGTGGGATCGCTCCTGCCCCTCCACCAATGACGATATTCTGCACAGTCGCCTTTTTAAGCCAGAGACTATACAGGATCACATAATAAATAATCCCTGCCAGCGAGAGCAAGGCAGCCAGCCCATTGACAAAGCACGCAAGAATGTAATAACTGATTAGCGAGAGCCCAAGTCCGAACGACAGCCCTTCCGCATCGGCCAGGCGGCTATCGGCTAGAGGGCGTTTCGCTGTGCGCTGCATATGCTTATCGAGTTCGCGATCAATGTATTGATTCAATGCGCTCGAGCCACCTGCTGCCAGCGCACCACCGATCAAGGTCCAGAATGTGAGAGGGAATGACGGCCATTCCTTTGCACCAATCACGAGTCCGCCATAAGTGGTGATCAATAGCAGTCCCACAATCAACGGCTTGGATAATGCAAAGAAATCCCTGGCACGTTGGCGCTTATTGACACCTTCAGTTTTCGCGCCATCAACCGCAAGCACTCCCGAGGCATACACGAGCAGCAGGAGCGAAACCCATAGGGCAAAGGTCGTGATGTTATGCAAAAATACCAAATGAGCAGGATATGACTGCGTCACCACGACTGCGCCAACCATTGCCTGACCAAAGAACATGACACTGAGAATGGTTGTCAAGGGAAGCAATATACGCTGCTCGCGTTGCTCTCGCCATGCCTTGCGAAAAATAATCAACATCAAAATGGATGCCACACCGACCAGAGTTACATGTGCCAGCTTGAACCAGCCCAACGGCGCGCTTGGCACACAGACCGGCCAGCCAATACAGTATGCCCATGCGCCAGTAACTTTCACAAAGCGGCCTGCAACCGTCAACAACAGCACCACAAATAACAGGCTCAGGACAAGGCGCGCGAACGATGACTTAAGCGAATATTTCATTCAGATCCTGGTTCCTGTTTTCGTAAATAGAATGGATAACCAACAAACAAGATCGACGCGAACGTGAACCACTGCAAAGCATATCCAAAATGCGGCCCTTCCGTCAACTCGATGGTAGGCTGGAACGGGATCGGCGGCTCGACATCTGACGCGTCAGGGTCCGGTTGAATATAGACAGGCAAAGCAGGATAAGGCAACTGGTCCGTGATACGCTCTACATCGCCATTATTCCAAACTTCAAGCCGGGCACCGTTTTCAGGCGTCACGTCAGCGACTCCGCCGAGGGTTGGTTTGGTTTGCCCCAGCCTTATCTGCGCCGAGAGATGCACTATGCCTGACTCATCATACCTGCGCCAATCGGACGGCGCAGAATTGCTCTCAGCGGGAATCCAGCCGCGGTCCACCAGGACAGCTGTCTGGGCCTGCCCTGCGACCGCAGGGAGTGTCGAAGGGTCGAAAAGCAGCGGAGTCCACAAATGATATCCGTACTGGTCACCGTAATATTGGTTCCGCAAGGCAATCTGATTCTCGAAGTCATATTCACCAGCGACCTTCACAGACCGCCATTCCATTCCAGTAATGGAATCAGTTCCTTCTAGATTCAAATCCAGAGCAGGTAATGCGCGCATGGATTCAACGTGCGCGTTGAACGCGCGGCGGCTCTCGAGCCTGTCCAGTTGCCAGATGCCGAGACGAATGCACAGAGCGCTACCCAAAAACACGAGCAGAGTGCTGAGCAGCCACTTGCGATGAAACATTTTAAGCAGGAGCACTTTCGTTTTTCTTTACAGGTATGACTAAACTATATAGCGCAATTAAAATTGCTATCGGAAGACCCGCATATAGGATGCCGTATAAGCGGGTAGAAAGAGTGAGTGGTTGGCGCACATCGAGGCCGAAATAACTACCAGGTTGGAAGGTGCATTCGAACGCGAGGCTTTCCTCCTGATCCATTGATAGCTGAGCGGACGAATTTGCCGGAATCCATAACGGGCCGAGTCTGTGGTCAACGGAATCCTGATTATTGACGATAAGGATATCGCCAACAACGAAGATCATATTCTCAGGGATGGATGGCTGCTTTTCACCGCGCGAAACCTGCTCCGCGGTGCCCGCCGGAATGGTAAGGACAATCTCCTGTGGAGGGCGCGCGGTTTCTCGCAAGAAGAGGAACGGGATTTCGCCGATGGCCGCGCCGAGCAACAGACCAATTAGGAGGGAAATCAGGATCCGCTTAATAATTATATTCGTGGAGGGCATTCTAACTCTTTTCATTAAGTATCAACTTCAGGTCATGGACGATACTATCCACAGGTGTGTTGAAGGCATATGAAAGGCGCAGGTTTCCATCCTTGTCAATCATGGTTACGCGCGCAGTGTGGTTGACAAGATAGCCAGCGGCCGAAGTCCCTTCCATGGTCTCGCGGAACACACCGTAGTCCCTCCACACGTCTGCGAGTTCAGACTCTGTGCCACTTAAGCCGATGAAATTCGAGTTGAAGTGATCGACATATTCCTGCACACGCTCAGGCGTATCACGCTCGGGGTCAACCGTAACAAATAGAACCTGCACTTGCTTTGCATCCTCTTCGCCAAGTTTCTCCAAAGCCTGCTTCAGTTCCGCCATGGTTGTCGGACAGACATCGGGACAGGACGTATAACCAAAGAAAAGCAACACCGTATTCCCCCGCATCTCACTCAGCCTGAGCCTGTTCCCGGTATCGCGGGTCAATTCAATCTCGGGGGCAGGCGGATAGGGCTCTGCATACATAGTCCCTCGAAAGCCTGCAGGCTTTGAAAAAAGGAACACGCCGGCCGCCACGACGCCCACCAATAGAAAGCATACCAGACCAACCAACAGAATTCTTCTATCCATGATACTTCCCAATCTGATCTCTTAATTATGATCATATACTCGAAAATCGGGGCGACCAACTGGCCGCCCCGATGATTTCTTCCACTATTCATTTATACCAGAATTCAATAAGTTATGCTAACCTGCCTATCAGGTACAAAGCGGGATAGAAAAAAATCCAGACCACATCCACGAAATGCCAGTAGACTGCGGCGGCCTCAATGGGATAGTTTTGCTCGTCGTATAAACCGCGCCTGCCGTTTGCCATGATAATAGCAAGGAGGATCAAGCCAGTGAATACGTGGAACGCGTGCATACCTGTCATCATAAAGAAGGCCGCACCGGCGGGGCCACTATCAGGCGTCATGCCCTCGTGGATGGCAAGACGCCATTCAACCAGAACCACACCGAGTAAAAAGCCTAATCCCAGCACAAACGTTATGGCTGTATTCAGAAGAAACCCTCTGCGATCTCCCTGATGCATCAGCGTTTCGCCGCGGTTCATAAAGAACGATGAGATGAGGAGAACGGCGGTCACAGCCAAACCGAGAAGCTGGTTCAACTCTGGACGAGTGAGTCCAAGCAGGTTGATTCTCATGACCATCAAGCCGCCAAAGACAAATGAATCAGATACAAGGAACAACCACAGGCCCAGACGATTCGTGCTTGCTTTGTAGTCATAAGAATGCTCATCGATTTCAGATTCGAGACTGAGCTTATAGATGTGCATGTAATAATACACAACCAGTGCGGCTTTGATGAGTGCCACGACGACCAGCAAGGGCACTGAATTAAATGAAATTGCTACGAGGAACTCAAGTGCGGTTAAGACAGCCAGGTAAACAAATATGAACACGCCCTGGCTTAACACAGAAGATTTCTCTTGTGAATGTATCATTTAATACTTTCTACCTCAGCAGGGGAAGGTGGATGTAGATGCGGAACCTCAGCAGGAGAGGCAAACTCAACATACTTTGAGCCCTCCAGGCCGTAATCATAGGGTTCACCAACGACTTCAAATGGAACTTCATAATTATGTACGGGCATAGGGGAAGGGACCTGCCACTCGGGTGAGCGGGAATTCCAAACATTGCCAGTCGCTTCTTCTCCGTGCTTCAGACTCCGGAAGAAGTTGATGAAGAAAATCAAAACAGAGAGGCCGATCAGGAAAGCTGCAATAGTCATAATCAAATGTGTGGTATCGAAGCCCAGAGCAGGATCGTAATCCACGATGCGACGGCGCATGCCAAGCAAACCGATTCGCATCATGCCAAACGTCAATACAAGAAACGAAGGTATCATCATCCAGAAATGGACTTTGCCCCAAAATTCGTTCATACGGCGGCCGGTAGCTTTGGGATACCAATAATAGATCGCGGCAAAGAATGGGAAAACAAACCCACCGAAGATCGTATCGTGGAAGTGGCCAACGATCCAGTATGTGTCGTGCAGATGAAGGTCAAGAGCGATGGCAGCATTCGGGGGTCCTGTAAGACCGCCTATCAGAAAGACGAAAATCGCTCCCAGCACAAAGAGCATCGGGGTCGGAGTCTCAATCTTGCCACCCCAGATCGTCGCAACCCATGAGAAGAACTTGACGCCGGTCGGTACAGCCACGAGCAGGGTGCTATACATAAACGGCACACGCAGATATTCATTCATACCGGATGTGAACATGTGATGTGCCCATACTGTGAACCCAACCAGCGCGATACCGAGCGAGGACATCGCAATCCAACGGTATCCGTATAAGGGCTTGCGAACAAATACAGGCAGGAGTTCAGAGATCACACCAAGGCCGGGCAGCACGAACACATAGACCGCCGGATGCGAATAGAACCAGAAGAGATGCTGGAATAAGACAGGATTTCCGCCTTTCGAAGCATCAAAGAAACCCAGGCCAAACAGACGCTGGAACATCACCAACTGGAATGAAAGACCAATCAATTGTGTAGCCGTGAGAGCAATTATGGATGTGGCAATGGACGCCCACACGAATATGGGCAATCGCATCGCAATCATGCCTTTGGCACGCATGCGGACAATGGTTGCAATGACATTTAGCGAACCAAGAATGGATGACCAACCAGCTGTGAAAACAGCCAGGAAGAACATCTGCATACCCACAGGTGCGCGAGCGGAAAGAGGTGGATAACCCGTCCAGCCCGTGTCAAACCCACCCAGAACCAAGCTCATAAGGAAAAGCACTGAGGCAGGTACAGCCACCCAGTACGCAAACGCGTTTAGGCGAGGAAAGGCCATATCCTGCGCGCCGATGATCATGGGCACAACGTAGTTCATGATGCCGGAGACTCCCAGCAGGATCGAGATGATCATCATGATGCCGTGCAGCGACATGAGCGTGTTATAGAATTGCGGACCTGTCTGATTGAACAATCTGAATGTTGTTGTAAGGAACTGCAATTGAGAGGCCGCAAGCTCTGTGCGGAAGATCAATGCGAATGAACCTCCCACTACAATCAGGAAGAGAGCCGTAACGGTATATTGAACGCCAATGACTTTGTGATCGAGCGATACATAGAAATATTTTTCCCAACCGGGTTCATCTTCATGATGTTCGGGTGTGTCAATTCCGCGCGCCCACTTCATCCAATCATCCACAGCACCGACACCGAAGATGAAGGAAACAACACCCACCAAAGCGCCGAACACCCAGGCTGGTTCACTGAAAAAGAAACTTCCAAATATATTCGAACTGCCCGTCAACGCGCGGATCCCAGTGATAAAGAATGCACCTAGCAGTGTGCCAACTACCTGCCAGACCAAACCGCGCGTAATTCCTCGATAACCGTATAACCCAAAAAAGAAAGCCGTTACAGACAAAAGGAGAGCGAATGCGGACGGCACAGAGCCAGCAAGGTTCAAATTGCCGGAAATCAACAAATCGATCCCCAGTCCGATTCCATACCCCACCGCTCCCCCAATAACCAGAAGCAAAAGCCCGCTTCTAACAGGATTCGTTTTTCTCATAATATTCCTCCGTCACCTATCTCAGCGTTTTGATATACGCGACGATATTTGCAATTTGTTCATCTGTGAAACCATACGTTGGCATGAGCTGTGTTTCAAACCCCGCCACGATCTTGGCTTGCGGATCCTTGATCGACTCTGCGAGGTATTCTTCATCAGTGATCACAGTCGTTCCATCTGTTAATTCCACTTCATGACCAAACAAACCAGACCACGTAGGACCAATCCCCGACGCACCGTTGATCGAGTGACAGGCCGCGCATCCATTCGCGGCCACCAATAACTGACCACTCCCCTCAGGAGTCGCCGCGGCTTCCTTGGCCTTCTCAAGCTGCTCGCTCATCCATGTATCGAACTCGCCCTGCGATGAGACAACAACCGGCTTTTCCATGTAAGCGTGGGATGTACCGCACAATTCAGCGCAACGGACTTTATAATCCCCTTCCATTGTCGGAGTGATACGGAGTTCGGTAATGCGACCGGGCACGAGGTCCTGCTTGACGCGAAATTCAGGCACCCAGAACGAATGGATGACATCGCTTGAAGTCATCTGCAAAAGTATCTGTCTATCCACTAGAAGATGCAGCTCATCAGATACAACTACAAGACCAGTCTCGGGATCAGGAGGATATTCAAATATCCACGACCATTGAATGCCTGTCACTTTGACCACCATTGCATTGGGATCCGCACGGAGGGTATCGGACAAATTTACCGCACCTAAATATGCAAAACCCAACACCAGGAACAGCGGGATCACCGTCCATGTGATCTCCAATGTGGTATTCCCCTCAATGTGCTCCGCGTCTGTTGTATCGCCTTTTCTGCGGCGGAACACAATAAGGCTGTAGAACATCGGGACCACGATCAAAGCAAAAAGAAAGGACATAGCAATCACCTGCAGATTCCACATCCAATCAATCGGATCCGCCTGCGCGCTCGCCGCCACAGGCATCAACTCAGCCGCATCCAAGCCGAGATATGTGAGAACAGACATTACAATAACCAGAATTCCCACAATTACAAAGTGTCGCATACTTTCTCTCTCCT
>DASWKT010000214.1:0-5211 GCA_036396515.1 Anaerolineales bacterium
CAGATCGTGGAGGATAAAGCCATCGCGGAACAGGTCAAATGGAATGGTTACCGGCTGGTCGTTGCAAATGGGTATGCAGTTGCACGAACGCGCATGTACACCTCCCTGCCTGAGATGTGGGAGGGCTGGACAAAAAATATCTACCTTGGCTTACGTGATCAGCCTTCCTTGATGGTACTCGGTGCATTTGGTGCGTTCGTTTTACTTATCGCTGCTCTCTTTTTGCCAGTATGGCCTTTACTGGGATTATTTTGGTATCTGCAGGGCGGAGGCTGGCTGGCGACAGCCGTTATCACAAAGTCACTGATATTATGGGCATTCCTGATCTACATAAGAGCGCGTATAGCAAAAGCTATGGACATCTCACCCTGGTACGCGTTCACTACCCCACTCGGCGCGGCAGTTTTCGCCGCGATGATGCTGACCTCCACATGGAGAGTCCTTTCCGGCAAGGGGGTCACGTGGAAGGGCCGGATGTACACGCCGTAATAATTGCGTTAAGTGTTCGCCTCGGCAGGGTTGAACAGTCTCTTTAAATTCAGGATATCAAAAGGATTCTGAAGAAGCTGCGATCTCAACAGAGTGATGAACGTCACTATGGAATTCCGAGATTAATGAGTAGATTTGGGCAGTAATCCGGGTTTGAGTTTTCGTGATAAAATGTGATAAAAGTTACAATCCAACCGATTTTGTGCATTGATTTATTTTTAGTGCAAGTTAATTCCAGTTGAGGATTGCAGATGCCCAAACTCCCATTCATCATTGCCCTTGCCGCCGCAGTCATTGCCCTGGGATTTTTTGTTTATGTGACCGACGCGCCTGCATATGCCGGGAATGCGCCTGAGACTTGTAATAACTGTCATACGATGGACTCTCAGTACGAGAACTGGGCGCACGGACCGCACGAGAACTGGGCCAAGTGCACCGACTGCCATTTGCCGCACGATAATCCGATTGTGTATTACATGGAAAAGGGGCGCCAGGGCATGAAGGATACCTATGCCTTCACGACCGGGAATATCCCTGTTGCGATTCGCGCCAGCGAAGAGACAAAAGAAATTGTGCAGAATAACTGCATCCATTGCCATGAGGCTGCCGTGGAGGACATCATGATGGGCGAGCAGTCATTCGACCGCTATTGCTGGGAATGTCATCGTAGCGTGGCACACGGGTCGCGCGGCATTTCGATTGTCCCTTATCAGGATTCCAATTTTTACCCCACAAAATAATTTCGTTCAAGGAGACTTCAGCGATGAAGAAATATACAACTCTCATTTTGACTGGTCTTGTCATCGTGCTTGCTACGGTATTGATAGGAGTTCTTGTCTTTCTGCGCAACCAGCCTCCGCAGACACGCGCTGTCCAACCGCTGGTGGAGATCGCACAAATGGAGCCTGATTCGTCGAAGTGGGGCATTAACTTCCCGAACCAGTACAGCACATTCCAGAAGACTGAAACCAACAATGTGGATACAACCTATGGTGGCTCCTCGCAATTTTCCTGGCTCGAACGTGACCCGCGCCAGGTGATCTTGTTCGCTGGCTATCCATTCAGCAAGGATTACAACGATGACCGCGGTCATGCGAATGCGCTGGTTGATGTGCGAAACACCAAGCGCCTCAACCTGAACCTGGATGATCCAAAGCACACCCCGGGGACTTGCTACTCCTGCAAATCTTCAAATAACCCTGCACTGTGGGATGAAATGGGCATGGTGGAATTCGATAAGATGTCGTTCATGGAAACAGGGGCGCGCATCGAGGAACCCATCGGCTGCGCGAACTGCCATGAAGCCGGGACGATGCGATTGATCGTTACCAATCCTGCATTGGATGAGGCGCTTAAGGCTCAGGGCAAGGATTGGACGACATTCACTCGTCAGGAGATGAGGACGGTTGTTTGCGCGAACTGCCACGTGGAATATTATTTCAAGGGCGACGGCAAATACCTTACATTCCCATGGGCGAACGGGACTGAGATCAGCCAGATTATTGACTATTATGAACAAGCAGGTTTCAAGGATTGGGAATATCCCGAAGCGCTGACACCCATGCTCAAGGCGCAGCACCCCGAGTATGAGTTTTTCACGGCCGGCTCAACACACTTCAACGCGGGCGTCTCGTGCGCGGACTGCCATATGCCCTATGTGCGGGATGGCGCGGCAAAGTATTCAACACATGATGTCCATAGCCCACTGCTCAACCCCGAGCAGGCCTGCGGTCAATGCCATACGGATAGCGAATATGTCGTTCGCCGCGTGAATTTGATCCAGGAGCAGGTGGCTTCGACCAAACAGAACACCGAAGATGCCATCGTCGACGCGATCACCGCCATTAAACTGGCTACCGCGGACCCGAATGCAGATCAGGAACTACTGAACCAGGCTCGCAACCTGCATCGCAAGGCACAATTCATGTGGGATTTTGTCTCTGCAGAAAACAGCACTGGCTTCCACAATCCTGAGTACGCGCTCAAGATCCTGGCGGATTCCACGGACCTTGCGAGGCAGGCACAGATGCTCGCCGCGCAGTCGGTGAACGATACGCTATTGTTGCAGACTGGGACATATTATGAAACGATAGCACCATAATAAATTCCAGGTGAAAGTGACTGTCACCTGCTGACGTCTGAGGACGCTGTCCAAAAGGACAGCGTTTTTTTGTTGATGATATAGTTAATCGAAATGATAAAGTATAGGAAAGGCCAATTCATCTGATAATGAGAAATTGCATACTTGTTCTAATGGCAATTATCCTGTTTACCGCTTGCGGAGCAGAAAAAGGGATCGAAATCCACAGCGCCTGGATGCGTCCAGCCGTGAAGGGTGAAAATGGCGCAGTCTATTTTGTGATTCACAATCATTCGTCAGAGGGCGATGAATTAATTGGTGTATCTTCTGATATTGCCGCTGCGGCGGAGATGCATGAGAGCAAGCTGAGTGGGGATATCATGCAGATGAACCGGGTGGAGTCCGTTCCATTGGAGGCTTTTGCCGAAATAGAGTTTGCACCCGGTGGCTTGCACATTATGCTGGTTGATCTCAAGCAGGATGTCAGGGCTGGCGACGAAATTGAGGTCATCCTGCATTTCAAGAGCTTTGAGGACATAAGGGTTGCGGTCCCCGTGAGAGAGACTGCCGCGCCAGGAGACCATCCTTCAGAAAATCACTGATCGGGGAACTTTTCCACAGATGGATTCGTCCATCGTGAGAAGGAGTGAGAAAAAATGAAAAAATTACTCGTACTATTAACCCTGATTGCGCTCGCTCTAGCCGCGTGTTCAACGGGAGCTCAGGCTGGCGGAAAACAGACCGAATTCGAACGAAACCAGGAAAAGTGGCGGGATGCCAATATTTCGCACTACCGTTTCCATCTGAACATTAGTTGCTTCTGTGCGTTCACCCAGGATATGCCCCTTGTCATCGAGGTAATGGACGGCAAGGTCGTTTCGATGGAATACCAAAATGGGAAAGCCATCGACGACGCCAACCGCGAACTCTTCGATAAATTTGCGACGATCGACCGTATCTTTGCGGAAATCGACGCTGATCTTGCCGGAGCAGCAGATGAGGTGACGGTGACGTATGACCCGACGTATGGTTTCCCCGTTGAAGTCACCATTGACTATGTGAAAGAAGCCACGGATGATGAACTGTATCTAACCGTTTCAGACTTTGAAGTGCTTCCTTAAGCGGTAACAGGTCTCAGCTTGGAAAGAGCGCAAAAAAATCCCCGGCGAAAATTCGCCGGGGATTTTTGCATACCAAAATTCATATATCGCCGAGCAAAACCCGGTCCGTACCGCGGTCAATTTCCCAGGGATAGACAATGAACGCGTCAGTGATCGCA
Source organism: Anaerolineales bacterium (assembly GCA_036396515.1). Classification (GTDB taxonomy): domain Bacteria; phylum Chloroflexota; class Anaerolineae; order Anaerolineales; family Villigracilaceae; genus Defluviilinea. The sequence continues at coordinate 3,849 of DASWKT010000214.1, forward strand.
GCATAGTAATCTGGGCGGACGTGTCCGAACGAGTTACGGTGCGGGTTGAAATGCAGCACACAGGTTTCAGGGAAACCGCCCGCCGCCGAGACGCGATTCTTCACAGCCGTGATCGTGCGCCCCGATCCCCAAACGTCATCCACAATCAGAGTCGGCCTGCCCCGTAATTTATCTTCGGCAGGGAATTGGATGAACTGGGGCCACACCATAAGTTTTGCCTTTTCACTGGCCATCTGGGCTGGGAAGTCAACGGCAGCAGTCAGAATATGTGTGATGTCCATAGCGTCGGCGAGCATCCCACCCGGGATGATCCCACCGCGCGTGATCATGACCATCGCAGTGAACTCGCGTTTGAATTGCGGCATGAGGTGGTCAATGAGACGATCCACCTCCTCCCAGGTGATGACTTCGCGGCGGGGTTCAGAGGCCATATTTATCCTAGGACTGCAGCCAATGGTGCAGGAGCAGAAATTTGAATAGGCTGACCTGCGGTTTGCGCTTTTTCCACTTCACGCGCCCACAGATACAGGCAGGTATGATAGGCTGTGGTTGTATACGTACTAATGACGCTGGCGACCATCGTAAATGTAAAGAAGATCAATATGCCAAGTCCAATTCCAAAAACCAGCCCGAGCGTGCCAGTGCCCAGAATGGCGATGATACCATAACCAATCCCAAAGCCCAACAGCGCGCCTGCTACGGCTAATACAAAACCGATCAACCCTGTGACCGCACGCACGCCAACTGTGCTAATACCGACCAGCAAAAGATTATCCCTGACAATTTGTGCAACGCGTTTTGCGCCCTCTACCAGACTGACATCTTCGATCACCATCGCGGGCAGGATCAGATAAGACACCTCCGTCCACAGGACTTCTAGCAGACCGGTCGCACTACTCAACAGGCTCGCGGCGAGCCCGCCGCCCCTCTGCCGGTTCCTCCTTGCCGCGTTTTTCAGCACGTTGACGACAGTGGAGGCTGCTGCAAGCGCAGCCAGATCGAAGAAATCGCGGCGCACAATAGACCAGGCTGTCCTCATCCGCCCGTCCCCGTGTGTGAGATATTCATAAATCAGGTACACGGTCATTCCAGAGAAGACATAAGAGACAACAAAATTCAGGAAGACCAGGAACGCGCCCATCACCGCCAGGACGAATTGACCCAAGCGCCCCGTGTCCCCCAGAAAAATGGCCACAAGGATGATGGGAATCGCTCCGATGACAGAGATGATACTGCCCACGATCAGCGCATAGATGGATGGCTTGATCAAATCCTTATCCTGGAATGCCATGCTCCAGGCCTGCTTCAGGAATGACCAACCCCGGGAAAAAGATTGCATGATGTATTCTCCTATGGAGATGAA
>DASWKT010000215.1:0-8972 GCA_036396515.1 Anaerolineales bacterium
TTATCCGCTCACGACGAGTTGCTGCGGCGGACACATGACTCAGATCGGACCCGAAACTGCTTTCGAGTTGATTCGGCGCCTCGTGGCTGACGCGGATGAGCGCGGCGCGCACCTCATGGCAACGGTCTGCCCGATGTGCCAGTTGAATATTGACGCTTATCAGGGTGAGATGAACCATTATTTCAGCACGGGTTATCACATGCCGATCCTGTTCTTCACGCAGTTGATGGGGCTTGCCTTTGGCAAAGAGCCGGGCGAGTTGGGCATTGGCGTGGAGTTAGTCAGTTCGCGGAATGCGCTGGCAAACCTTGGTGTGGAGGTTCCCATCGCCCAGGAGCCAACGGTGCGCAAGAGAAAAGATGAAGGCTTGCCCATGCCGCGTCGCTTGCTGAATGGTCGAAAGCGTGGCAAGGAGGCTGTGAAATGAGCGAAAAGAAACTGGAACGCGTCGGCGTCTATGTCTGTCACTGCGGCACGAACATCGCGGGGACAGTTGATGTTGAAGGCCTGGCGAAATGGTCAGCAGAGAAACTCAAACATCAAGGCGTGGTCATCGCCCGCGACTATAAGTTCATGTGCTCCAGCCTTGGACAGGAATTGATCGAAAAGGACATCAAGGAACTTGGCCTGACTCGTGTTGTGGTTGCGGCGTGTTCACCCCATCTGCACGAAAAGACCTTCCGCACGGCGGCGAAGAACGCGGGATTGAATCCTTACCTGGTTGAACTGGCTTCGATCCGCGAACAGGTCTCGTGGGTGCACACAGATAAAGTCATCGCCACGGAAAAAGCCAAGGCAGTGGTAGCAGGTACGGTATCCCGCGTGATCGAGAATGTCCCGCTTGAGGACATAAAAGTCCCCATCAATCCAAATACATTGGTGGTGGGCGGCGGCATTGCAGGAATCCAGGCCGCGCTCGAGATCGCGAATGCGGGCTTTCATGTTTATCTGGTGGAACGCGAGCCATCTATTGGTGGACACATGGCGCAGTTCGACAAGACTTTCCCCACGCTGGATTGTTCGGCTTGCATTCTCACGCCGCGCATGGTGGAGGCTGGGACGCATCCAAATATCACGTTGCTGACCTGGAGTGAAGTAACGAATGTTTCGGGATATGTTGGCAACTTCAATGTGACCATCAAGAAGAAGGCCCGCTTTGTAATTGAAGAGCTTTGCACGGGCTGTGGGATCTGCGAAGAGAAGTGCCCGAAGAAGGTCATTGATGAAGTGTTTGAGGCCGGGCTTGGATATCGCAAAGCCGTGTATACGCCGTTCGCGCAGGCCGTGCCTAGGTATCCCGTGATGGATAAAGAGAACTGCACATATTTCCTGAAGGGCACCTGCAAGGCTTGCGAAAAGTTCTGCCCAACAGGCGCGATTGACTTCACTCAGCAGGATGAATTCATCAACGTGGAGGTCGGGAATATCATCCTTACAACGGGTTACGACTTGTTCGATGCGCGGCGCGTGAGCAATTATGGATATGGACGATTGCCGAATGTGTTCACGAGCTTGGAGTTCGAACGGTTGAGCAACGCGGCGGGACCGACCAATGGGAACATCGTTTTGCGCGATGGAAAGACCACACCGAAATCGGTAGGGATCATCCATTGCGTGGGTTCGCGCGATAAGAACTTCAACAACTATTGCTCGGTGATCTGCTGTATGCAGGGATTGAAGTTTGCACATCTTGTTCATGAACGAACAGGCGCAACAGTCTACAACTTCTACATCGATATGCGCACGGCATACAAAGCCTACGACGAGTTCTATCAGCGCGTGTTGGAAGAAGGGACCTTGTTCGTGCGCGGCAAAGTGGCGGAGGTAACGAACGCGGCGCGCTATGAACGCGAAAAAGGCAAGCTGATCATCCAGGTGGAAGACACACTGGCAGGCAAGCAAAGACGCATTCCGGTGGATATGGTCATCCTCTCCAGCGGATTACAACCGCGCCACGATGCGAAAGAGGTCGGCAAACTGTTTGGCATTTCCTGTTCAACAGATGGCTGGTTCACCGAGAAACATCCCAAGCTTGATCCCGTCGCGACAATGACCGAAGGCATTTTCATTGCAGGCTGCGCGCAGGGTCCCAAGGACATTCCTTCCAGCGTAGCGCAGGGTGCAGCGGCTTCGGCGCGCGTGCTCGATAAGATCCTGCAACGTGAGGTCGCGCTCGAACCGATCAAAGCCAGCGTGGACCAGGAGTTGTGCTCAGGCTGCCGCATCTGCAATGGCTTATGTCCGTTCCATGCCATCACATTCCTGGAAGATCGTATGGTTACTGAAATCAACCCCGCACTGTGCCAGGGATGTGGCACCTGTGTGGCGGCTTGCCCGGCAGGCGCGATCGGCGGCACTGGCTTCAGCGATGAACAGATCATGGCGCAGATTGATGGTCTGTTGCTTCGCACTCTTGAACCAGTTGAAGCGTAAGGAGTGGACTTTATGACTGAGCAATTTGAACCAACGATCATTGGCTTTACCTGCAACTGGTGTAGTTATCGTGCAGCTGACCTGGCTGGTACTGCGCGGATAAAATATGCGCCGAATGTGCGCCTCATCCGCATGATGTGCTCCGGTCGTCTCGATCCGACCTTTGTCCTGCGCGCGCTTTCGAGCGGCGCGGACGGTGTGATGATCACAGGATGCCACCCTGGCGAGTGCCATTACATCGAACAGAACTATAAAGCATTGCGCCGTTACCTACTGCTCAAGCGTGTGCTCAAAGGCCTAGGTATTGAACCTGAACGCGTGAAACTTGTTTGGGCGAGCGCGGCAGAAGGGGTACGGTTTGCGAGTGAGACTACGTTGTTCGTGGAAGAAATTCGCAAGTTGGGTCCGTTGAATTGGGGAAAGTACAGTGAACAGTTACCAGTAATCAGTGAGCCAGTCCATGAGGAGGTGCCAGCATGACTGTCAACGGCAATAAACCCAAATTCGCAATGTACTGGGCAGCCTCGTGTGGCGGCTGTGAGATCGCGGTCCTCAACACGCATGAAAAAATTCTGGATGTAGACGCCAATTTTGATGTTGTCTTCTGGCCCGTAGCGATGGACGCGAAGTACAAAGACGTGGAAGCCATGGAAGATGGCTCGATCCTGCTCACACTATTCAATGGCGGAATCCGCAATGACGAAAATGAGCACATCGCCAAACTCCTTCGGCAGAAATCGAAGCTACTCGTCGCGTTTGGTTCGTGCGCATGTGAGGGATGTATCCCCGGGCTGGCAAACCTGAGTCCCGTGGGTGAGATCGTCCACACAGCGTTCAACACGATTACGACAGATAACCCTTATGAAATTTATCCACGCACATCCTATGATGTGCCTGAAGGCGAGTTGCACATCCCAAAACTCGCGAAGATCCTGCGCCCGCTCGATCAGGTTGTGGATGTGGATTACTACATGCCGGGATGCCCGCCTGAGTCTCATCAGATCGCAGCAGTGCTCGATTTGGTGATCCAGGTCTTGCAGGGAAAAGCCGAACTGCCACCAAAAGGCGCGGTCGTTGGTGTGGGCGATTCGACGGTCTGCGATGAATGTCCGCGGGCCCGCAATATAAAAACGATCAAGGAATTTAAACGGATTCAGGATATCGCTCCAGTTGACCCGGCATTATGTCTGCTCGAACAAGGCATACCCTGCAATGGACCTGCCACCCGCAGTGGCTGTGACGCCCGCTGTCCCCAGGCAGGTGCGCAATGCATTGGCTGTTATGGTCCAGCAGAAGGTGTGATGGATTACGGTGCGCGCTTGATCACAGCTTTTGCATCCGTGATTGACGCGACAAATCCCGAGGAGATCGACAATATTCTTGATGGCATTCCTGACCCTGTAGGACAGGTCTATCGCTTTAGTTTGCCTGGGTCGCTCCTCAAAGCAAATAAAAACGCGTGGAGAGCGAAGGAGAATTAATGCTTCGATCCTCCAGCAGTCAGCGATGGAGGTTGACATGGATACTCAACCAATGGAAGACCCGAATGCGGTTTTGGAGAAAGCGCTCATTGAAGAGTATCTTCACGAGCAAGGCTACTCCCTTGAGAAACTAAAAGAATTGCCAAGGGAGATCGCCGAAAAATTGATGAAAGAAGCCGCGCAATATGCTTCACTCAGAATGGAAGAAATTGAAGCGCGGGCGCGTTTCGTCCGAGAAATTCACAATACTGCTTCATCTGGTGAATAGCCTTTGGATCGGTGCTTACAGGAATGTTCTTGGGAAAGGATGACAACCATGCAGAGAATTTCGATTGATCCCATCACCCGCCTTGAAGGTCACGGCAAGATCGAGATCTTCCTCGACGACAATGGCAATGTTGCCAACTCGTACTTTCAGATTCCCGAACTGCGCGGCTTTGAACGGTTTGTTGTTGGACGTCCAATTGAAGAGATGCCTCTGATCACGAATCGCATTTGCGGAGTCTGTCCTGAAGCGCATCATATGGCGGCATCCAAAGCCGCGGACGCGGTCTATCAAGTCGATCCGCCGCGCCCGGCAAAGCTATTGCGTGAGTTATTGTACAGCGCGTTCTATTGCACGGACCATACGACTCACTTCTATGCACTTGGCGGTCCCGATTTTGTGATGGGACCCGACGCGCCTGTTGCTGAAAGAAATATATTGGGCGTGATTCATAAAGTGGGCCTGGAGATCGGCGGCAAGGTCATTCAAATGCGCAAGTATGGACATACTGTGATTGAGATGATCGGAGGGCGAAAGGTTCATCCATGTACGTCGATCCCTGGCGGCATGACAAAAGGCATCACAGACGAACAACGGAAAGAGATCGAGGAGATGGGACATTGGGCAATCGAGTTCGCTCAATTCAGCCTCAAGGTTTTCAATGACATTGTGCTTGGCAACAAAGGTTATGTGGATTTGATCCTGGGCGACATTTACACTCATCGTACCTATTACATGGGCACTGTCGATGAGAACAACAAGGTCAATTTCTACGACGGCAAAGTGCGAGTCGTTGATCCCAGCGGCAGGGAGTTTGTGAAATATGCGCCGAAGGATTATGTCGAGCATATCGCCGAACATGTCGAACCGTGGACGTATCTCAAGTTCCCATATCTCAAAAAGATCGGCTGGAAAGGCTTTGTGGACGGCGAGGACTCGGGCGTATACATGGCAACACCGTTGTCTCGTCTCAACACGGCCGACGGAATGGCAACCTCCCGAGCGCAGGAAGAGTACGACAGGTTTTATGCAACGCTCGGCGGCAAACCCGTACATCAACGGCTTGCTACGCATTGGGCGCGCCTGATCGAATTGCTCTACGCGGCGGAACGCTGGGTGGAACTAGTGACTGACCCTGAGATCACCTCACCCGATGTTCACACGAAGCCGACCCAGACTCCGGCAGAGGGCGTAGGCATCGTTGAAGCACCCCGCGGCACCCTCACGCACCATTACTGGACCGATGAACGGGGCGTCGTTACCAAGGCGAATCTGATTGTCGGCACCACCAACAACTACGCGTCGATCCAGATGTCCACTCATAAAGCGGCAACGAGTCTCATTAAAGATGGCAAGGTGACCGAAGGGCTGCTCAACATGGTGGAGATGGCATTTCGCGCCTATGACCCGTGCTTCGGATGCGCGACTCATTCCTTGCCGGGGCAAATGCCACTGGAGATTACCATCCGCAATTCCTCTGGTGAATTAGTAGAGGTGATCAAGCAGTTTGTTGATTGATCCCTTTCAACGGGTTGGCATGTCGGAATGGCCTGCCATTCCGACATGCCTCTCTTCTTTTGAAGGCAATATTGCCAAGTGTAGGTAAGACAACTTCCTCCACTGGCGTAAGGAGTTTATATGATCCCTCTTGAACTTCTGCACCGTTTCCCATTTTTCTCCTTCATGAGTGACAAGGAGTTAAAAGCTATCGCCACGATTGCCCAGGAATTGCAGCTCGATGCAGGCGAGGTATTATGTGAGGCGAATACCCCTGCCGATGCTCTGTACTTTCTGACCAAAGGGAATCTGCCTTATTACATAGTAGTCACGACCGAGCACATCCCTGACTACCGGCAAGAATATTTTGTCGGCTACATCAATCCTGAAGAAATCTTTGGGATCTCAGCTCTGATTGAACCCTACTACTATACCGCTACTTTGCGTGCCGACAAACCTTGCCGCGTCATCAAAATTGATGCTCTTGCCTTGCGCGCTTTGTGTGAAGTGGACCCACAATTGTCTGTTGGTTTGATGAAGGCCATAGCAAAAGCCGCTATGGAACGATTGCAGATGACGCGGGTCCAGTTGGTCGCAGAAATGGCGGATGCTCCTAAGAAGCTGGTTTCGTGAAGACTTTGGTACTTGGTCTCGGTAATCCTATCCTTGGCGATGACGGCGTTGGGTGGAAAGTTGCAGAGGAGGTCAAAAGGCAACTACCCATTCCCTCACACCCGGCCCCTCTCCCGCTGGGAGAGGGGAGGCATGTTGTAGATGTGGAATGCCTGTCCCTGGGTGGCATCAGCCTGATGGAACATCTGATCGGCTATCAACGCGCCATTCTGATCGACGCCTTTGCCCTGGAGGAACCGATCGGCTCGATCCTGGTTTTGAAATTAAGCGAATTACCGAATTACTCAGCGTTCCATACCACAAGTACACATGATACATCTTTACAGAATGCAATCAAGTTAGGACGTTCTCTGGGTGCACAATTGCCAGAAGATATTACCGTGGTGGGAATCGCGACCAAGCATATTTATGATTTCAGTGAGGAGTTATCTCCGTCTATTGCGCAAGCAGTACCACAGGCGGTTCAAATTGTGCTGGATTTGTTGAAGCAGATTGTAACAATGCAATGAAGAAGAAAGTCATCCGCAAGGGTGACTTTCTCCTCTTGGACACAACTATTAAAAGGATTACGTTAAGGGTGGACATGCATGAGTTATCTTTGACCAAAAACATCCTCGATCTGGCACTGCAAAATGCCGGTGAAAAACGCATCTTGCGCGTGAATTTGCAGGTCGGCCAGTTTTCAGATGAGCGCGAAGAATCGATTCAGTTCTATTGGAATGACCTTGCAAAGGATACTCTGGCCCAAGACGCGAATTTACACTTTCAGCGCGTGAGTGCAGAGCTGAAATGCCTTGAGTGCGGCACGATATTCCATCCAGAGGACGAAATGTCCCTGTGCCCGCATTGTTTTAGTCATCGATTGAAGTTGTTAAGTGGGGATGATGTACGACTCGATAGTATTGATGTGGAATAACTGCTTAAGACCCAAGAGGTTTTCTTGGCGATTATACAGGAGAGTGAACCAAGAGACCACTGCAAGTACTCCATTCTCATTTTCCGAAAAAAACCTTTAGGGTCTGTCTGGGTTTGATATGGCAAAACACATTTCCGTCACGGGTGTTGTGCAGGGAGTGGGGTTCCGTCCATTTGTATATGGACTTGCAACCCGACTCAATCTACAGGGCTGGGTGTGTAACACTTCTGGAGGGGTCGAAATTCTTGTTGACGGACTAAGTCCCAATCTTGAAAAATTCATTCAGTCCCTGACTCTGGAAAAACCGGCGCTGGCAAAAATAGATGCTGTTCGAGTCGAAGAAGCAGCCAGGCAATCATTCTCTTCATTTGAGATCCGCGACTCTAAATCTGTGGATGGCGACTTCCAGCCCATTTCAGCAGATATTGCCATCTGCGCGGATTGCGAGCGTGAGTTATTTGACCCCGACAATAGACGCTACTTATATCCGTTCATCAACTGCACCAACTGCGGGCCGCGCTTCACGATTATCAAAGACATTCCCTATGACCGCCCCAAAACGACTATGGCGGATTTCCCCATGTGCAAAGGGTGTCTTACAGAATACAACAATCCGTTGAACAGGCGTTTCCACGCGCAGCCAGTTGCCTGCCCGGAGTGCGGTCCATTCGTTGAACTGCGCGAAACGCGTTCTCGATCTTCGAACCTTGATTCCTTAATATCTAGCATCGAATGCCGGATTTTTGCGATTTTCAAAGCACGCCGTCTGCTGCGTGAAGGTTTTATCGTCGCGATAAAAGGTCTGGGCGGATTCCATCTCGCATGCGACGCGTCGAATTTATCTGCTGTAAAGGAATTGCGTCGCCGTAAGGGACGCGTGGGAAAACCCTTTGCCCTTATGGCAGCCAATATAAAGGTTATCGAATCGATTTGTACTGTCAGTGATGAAGAGCGTGAGTTATTGACCAGCGCCGAAAAACCAATCGTTCTCCTTGAAAGAAGGACTCTGACGACCTCGCAGACGTTTCGAGTCATTGAAGAGGTCGCTCCCAATATGGATTCTCTCGGCATGATGCTACCCTATACGCCTCTTCATCATCTGCTTCTAAATCAAACTGACCCCGTGCTTGCATGCGAGCCTGTTCCGCCAGTTCTGGTAATGACGAGCGGTAACTTTAGCGAAGAACCAATTGCCACAAATAATGAAGAAGCTCTTCACAAACTTTCATCGCTGGCAGACGCGTTCCTTTTACATAACCGCGACATTCACATCTGCTGTGATGATTCAGTGCTGCGTGTGGATAAGCACACAGTGGTATATCTCCGGCGCTCGCGCGGCTACACTCCTTATCCCATTCGGCTTCCTGCTGCCTCCAAGCCTATTCTTGCGGTAGGAGGCGAACTCAAAAACACCTTTTGCCTCACACGCGACCGCTATGCTTTTCTGAGTCACTACATCGGCGACATGGAAAATGCAGAAACTACTGAGTCATTTGAGCAGGGCATCCAGCATCTCTTGCGCCTCTTCCGCGTTCAGCCGGAGATCATCGCTCACGACCTGCATCCCGATTACTTCACCACGCAATATGCGAAACGCTTTAGCAGCCAACAAATCGGAGTTCAGCATCATCACGCGCACATTGCCTCCTGTATGGCAGATAATGGATTGGAGAACAGACGACTAATCGGGCTCTCCTTCGACGGGACCGGATATGGAAGCGATGGTACGATCTGGGGTGGAGAAATC
>DASWKT010000216.1:0-10929 GCA_036396515.1 Anaerolineales bacterium
TGGAATATAACTGGGATCGAGTGCGCGAGGCCGCGCTCATTTTACTGTGCATTGGAGGAGCCTCGCTCTTCCTCACCCGGCGCTGGAATCCCTTATGGATGCTTGCCGCTCCCTATCTCATCGGCGCCAGCTTGTCCGCGGCAACGATTGGCAAGATCGGCTCGAACGTTAACTATCTTCTGGAACTGTGCGCGGCGCTCAGTCTTGCGGCGGGAGTCGTCCTTGCCTGGAGCCGCGCTCATCTGTCCGTTTACAGCTTGCGGGCAGCGCTCCTGATTATCCTGGCTGTGGCTGTTGGAAAGATGATCCATCTCACATTGGAGGATTACACTTTGGATTTGCGCGAACGCCGGCTGGCAATCAGCGAACTCAGCCAGCTGGAGGCCCTGGTAGCCGAAACGCGCGGTGCGATTCTGGCGGATGAATATATGGGCATGCTCACCCTGCAAGGACGGCCGCTTGTCATCCAACCCTTCGAAGTAACACAGTTGGCCTGGGCCGGGAAGTGGGATCAAACGCCTCTGCTCGACAGTATCAACAAAAAAGAGTTTGCTGCCATCATTCTCTATGATCGTCCATGGGTGAATGAACGCTGGACAAAGGAGATGTTGAGTGCGATTAGGAATTCGTATATGCTGGTCGATATAGTGGCAGAAAATAAAATTTACAGGGCTTTCCAGCGCATGGCTCCCACCAGTATTTCTGCCTGTCCCGGCGCGGTCTGGCAACTGCCCAGTGATCATTCATTGGGTGTACAGTGGAGGGATGGCGGCCTTGACTTCCTCGGTCACGGAAATGAGGGCAAGGTTCCGGTCTATGCTGTGGCCGATGGCTTGCTTACGCGTCCGACCGGTTGGGTGGATGCTGTCGCCATCCTCCATGGCGATCCTCTGCATTCCACACAGAAAGTCTGGTCATATTACAGCAGCATGCGCGCCGCGAATGGTACAGGCTCCTATGTTGCAGAGGATTTCCCTGTGGGAGCAACGGATATTCCCGTAAAGGCCGGTCAAGTGCTCGGTTATCAAGGTAAATGGAGTGGGACGCCGTTCTGGCCAAGATGGTTGCATCTGCACTTCGCTGTAATACGCGCGCAGGATCAAAACAGTTTTCCCGGCGAAGTAACGTCGGAAGATATACTGGATCCTACGCCCTATCTAAATCTGGAGCTTAAACCTTCAACAGACACCGAAAACTCTCAACCGCTCAAGTGTGGACAGCCATGATTAAAGTTGAACATCTCACCAAAAATTACCAGCGTGTCAAGCGCCGCGAAGGGATCCTGGGAAGTGTCCGTACGCTATTCAGCGCCGAGTATGAGACCACCCGGGCAGTGGACGATATTTCCTTTCACATTAACGAGGGCGAGCTGGTTGGCTACATTGGACCGAACGGAGCAGGCAAGTCCACATCCATCAAAATGCTGTGCGGCATCCTTGTCCCCACCGGCGGCCAGATCGAAGTCAACGGCCTCGTCCCACATAAGAACCGCATGGAGAACGCGCGCCAAATCGGCGCGGTGTTCGGCCAGAAAACCCAGTTGTGGTGGGATGTCCCGGTCATCGAAAGCCTGCGGCTGTTTCGCGATATCTATAAAGTGCCGGAGGCCCAGTTCAAGCACAACCTGAATATGTTCAACGATCTGCTTGACCTGCATGAGTTTCAGAGCACACCGGTGCGTCAGTTAAGCCTCGGCCAGCGCATGCGTGCCGATATGGCGGCAGCCCTGCTTCACAACCCGCGCCTGCTATTTCTGGATGAGCCGATGATCGGCGTGGATGTTGTCGCCAAGGAGCGCCTGCGGACGTTCATCCAGAAAATAAACCGTGAACAAAAAGTGACGATCCTTCTCACAACTCACGATATGGGAGATATCGAGAAGGTCTGCTCACGCATCATGATCATTGACCACGGGCATATTGTCTACGATGGCAACATTGACCAGATGCGCAACAAATATGGAACCCAGCGTACGCTCGTGGTGGAGTTTGAGGAACCCATCGCAGACTTCGACGCGCCGCACACCACCCTGGTGAAAAGTGAGGGCCGGAAAAAATGGTTTGCCTTCAACCGCTTTGAAACCTCGCCTTCAACACTTATCACCTATATCGGCGCGCGCTTCCCCATCCTCGATCTGGCAGTAGAAGAGCCGGAGATTGAAGCCATCGTGCGCACGATCTATCAAGGCTCAGCCGGTACAGCCAAGGTAGACGGTGCGTGAAACTCTTTTGGGCATTTGCTCGCCAGCATTTTCATGCAACAGCCCTGTACCGCGTTGATTTTTGGCTGCGAGTAGCTTCTACTCCGATTTTGATGTATGGCACGCGTTGGGTCTGGATCACGTTATACACCCAGCGCCCTGGCGCCTTTGGCGTCAGCCTGCAGCAGATGGTGACGTACGCGGTGTTGAGTATGGCGATCGAAAACCTTTTTTACACGGGTCCTCAATATTACATGGCACAGCAGGCCCGCAGTGGCGCAATCGATGCTGACCTGTTGAAACCGTTGGATTTTCACTTTCACATGTTGGCGCGCAGCACGGGCGAGATGTTGTTTCGCATTATCGTGATAGCCCTGCCCGCCATGCTGGTGGGATATTTTCTATTCGATCTCCAGCTTCCGGCGACCTTGCAGACCGGATTCCTGTTCGTGGTTGCCATCCTACTCGGTTACCTGGTCAATTTTCACCTCGAATTTTTGCTTGGTTCGGTTGCACTGGTCACCCTGGAAATTCACAGCATTGACTGGGCTTTTCATGCGACGGCGCGTTTCTTCTCCGGTCAATTTGTTCCACTTTGGTTATTTCCGGGTGTGTTGGGCCTACTAGCTAACATTCTTCCCTTTCGCTCCACATTCTCTACACCGCTTTCCATTTACACTGGGGTAGTGACTGGGGGTGCTGTTACCGAGGCAATTGGTTTTCAAATGCTTTGGCTGATCCTCCTATTTATCATAAGCCGCTGGCTCTGGGAACGAGTCCAAGCGCGGATCGTTTTGCAAGGCGGCTGAGGCGTAGAAACAATCATGCACGTAATCCAGTTGTACTTCAGGTTGATTCAAATCTCGCTGCTCTCACGCATGCAGTATCGGGCTAATTTCATTGCCGGTATTCTGGGTCTGATTGTCTGGAATGTTATCAATCTCGGGTTGATTGGTATCATGGTCACCCAATTTACGAGCCTGAAGGACTGGACCCTGTGGGAATTAGTGTTTCTTTATTGTTTGTGGATTCTCGGGCATAGCCTTTACAGCCTGTTCTTTTCGCACACCAGGCAATTGGAAAATTACTTGATCGAGGGCACCTTCGACCAGTTTCTTCTGCGCCCGGCCAGTCCTTTGATCCAGTTGCTCGGCCGCGAACTTGAATACATTGAAATCGCAGATATGTTCATTGGCTTGACCGGCATCAGCCTGGCATATGCTCAACTAGGTTTACATTGGGATGTTTGGAAGTGGAGTTTCTTTATTATCGCTATTATCTCGGGAACCATAATCGTATTGGCCATAAATTTACTTATCGCCTGCTCAGCATTCTGGACTGGCCGTTCCCGTGGCACCTTTATTATCGTGTCGCCATTCTACAGCTTGGTGCACCAGTATCCGGTGGATATTTTCGGAAACGCGTTTCGCATCATCGTTAGCAGCTTGCTTCCAGTGGCGTTCATGAATTACTACCCAGCCTTGGTTTTGCTAGACAAAGTGGATCACGCTAGTTCAGGATGGTGGCTAAGTTATATGTCTCCGGTGGTTGCGTTAATCCTGCTTGGCATTGTTTCCGGTGTTTGGCGACTTGCACTCAGACAATACACCAGTTCAGGAAGTTGAAGAACCATCGGATTTCGACACTCCCAATCCAGTTCTGCATTTTATTCAGTTGAGTCAAGGAGTTTATGAAAATTTTTTGGTCATTCACCCGGCAAGCGTTTCAATTTGTGGCTGCGTACCGTTTCAATTTTTTCGCGGAGATCTTCCTAATTCTGTTGCGGATGTACGGCGTCTACTGGGTCTGGAGAATTCTCTATACTCAGCGGCCTGGCGCGTTTGGCGTTGACCTGCAGCAGATGATTACATATGGGGTGCTGGGAATGGCGCTCGAGATTTTTATGTGGTCCCGGCCGCAAATGTACATGGCGCGCCAGGTGAAATCGGGCGCGATCGACACCGATTTGATGAAACCCCTCGATTTTCATTTTCATATGCTGGCCCGCAGCCTGGGAGAGACCTTAGTCGCCCTGGCTGTTTTAGCCTTCCCAGCTGTGGCAATTGCTTACTTTGTTCTCGGAGTGAATTTACCGCCAGACATCGGGACAGGCGTGCTGTTCGCGATCAGTCTTGTTTTGGGTTATCTGGTGCTCTTCCATCTCAACTTTCTGCTCGGCTCACTGGCGATCGTCACCCTTGATATCCGTCATATCAGCTGGGCCTATTACAGCGTGGTGCGGTTTTTCGGAGGGCAGATGATACCCCTGTGGTTGTTCCCGCCATTCCTCGCCTGGCTCGCCGGAGCACTACCGTTCCAGAGCACTTATTTCATTCCCATGTCGATTTATATCGGAAACCTCACCGGAACAGAAGCGATACAGGGGATAGGATTTCAACTGGTCTGGTTGGTGGTGCTGGTATTGATTAGCCGGCTTCTCTGGAGTTGGGCTCACCGCCGTCTGGTTGTGCAAGGGGGATAAAGCAGATGGAAGCATTGCGCCTTTACTTCAAATTGATCCGTATCTCGATGCAGGCGCGCCTGCAATATAGAGCGGACTTTATTATGGGTCTGCTCAACATTATTGCCTTGAATGCAATCAACCTTGGTATGATCGGCATACTGGTTTACCGGTTCGTGGACCTGAACGGCTGGGGAATATGGGAACTTGTTTTCCTCTACTGCCTGTGGCTGCTGGGTCACAGTATGTACAGCCTGTTTTTCTGGCATTTCTGGGAACTGGAGGAATACCTGGTTCAGGGAACCTTCGACCAATTCCTTCTAAGGCCAGCAAGTCCCTTCGTACAATTTCTCGGTCGAGAGGTCCAATATATCGGCTTCGCCGACGTGTTTGTCGCGGTTTCCGGTATCGTCCTGGCTTATGTAAATTTGGGACTGCACTGGGGCATAGCCACATGGTTGTTCTTTCTTCTGGTGGTCATCTCAGGGACCGTGATCGAGACGACGCTAACCCTGATGATGGCCTGCATTTCCTTCTGGACAGGACGCTCAAGCATGGCAGTTGATCTGATCATGGAGTTCAATATGTTGGTACAGCATTATCCGATAGATATTTTCGGGTCGTGGTTTCGGGTGGTCGTCACTGGCTTGATCCCGGTGGCCTTCATGAATTACTATCCTGCGTTGATATTGCTGCATAAAGTAAACCAAAACGTTGGATGGTGGGTGGGTTATTTATCTCCGATAGTTGCCCTCTTGCTGGTGGGAATGACTGCAGTCGTCTGGCATTTCGCCCTGCGTCGCTATTCCAGTTCAGGGGGATAAGAATAGAGGATAAGTATGCCTGACAATTGGATTATTTCCGAAGATTTATTCGAACCCAAAAAACAGCATCACAAGGAAACCATCTTTACCATCGGCAATGGCTATCTCTGCACGAGAGGTGCATTTGAGGAGGGTTATCCCACTGACCGGCGGGCGACTTTCATCCACGGCGTCTTCGACGAGGCTCCCATTGTCTTCACCGAACTCGCCAACGCGCCGGACTGGTTGCCGCTCGCTGTTTACCTGAATGGGGAACGCTTTTCATTGGATACCGGCACCGTGGAATCCCTCAACCGGACTTTGGATCTGCGCACCGGATTGCTGACCCGCACCGTGCGCTGGCGCTCTCCCTCAGGGATAGTTGCCACCCTGACCTTCGAGCGATTCGCCTGCCTCGCGGACGAACATCTGCTCTTCATGCGTTGCCGCCTCACGCCAGAGTTTGCCGGGACTGTCGAGTTTCGCGCCGGCCTCAACGGCAATATGCACAACCAGGGACTGGTTCACTGGCAATGGTTGGAGCAAGGCAAGGGGGATGGTATCCTCTATCTGCACAACCGCACGCGCAAGTCACGCATTGAGATTGCCACTGCCATGCAGATTACCAATATCATTGGGCGCGAAATCCTCAGCGCGGAATGGGATGTGGAAAACGCGCCAACTCGAATGGTCAGGGTTGCGGCGGTTCCGGGTCAGACGGTAGGGCTGGATAAACGAGTCACTGTCTTCACCTCGCGCGATGTCGAGTCTGCAGAAGTCGTAAACGCGGCCATTCGTCGTGCCTCTGAGGATCTGACCTGGGAATCCGCATTGGAGGCCAATAACCGCGCCTGGGCTGAGGAATGGGCACGCACCGACATCGTCATCGAGGGAGATGACGAAGCGCAGATCTCCATCCGCTTCAATCTTTTTCAAATGCTCATCGCCGCGCCGCGTCACGATGACCGTGTCAATATTGGGGCCAAGACTCTCTCAGGGTTTGGCTATCGCGGGCACGCTTTCTGGGATACCGAAATCTTTATGCTCCCTCTGTTTATCTACACCGCACCTCAGATTGCCAAAAATTTATTGAACTATCGCTATCGCAACCTGCCTGGTGCGCGTCGCAAGGCAGGAGCCAATGGATTCGAGGGCGCACAATTTCCGTGGGAGAGCGCGGACACTGGTGATGAAGTGACGCCGACCTGGGTCCCGCATTTCGCCGATCATACAAAGCTCGTCCGCATCTGGACGGGTGACATCGAGATTCATATTTCCGCGGATATTGCCCATGCCGCGTATCAGTATTGGCAGGCGACCGGCGATGATGAGTGGTTCCTTGCTAAGGGTATGGAGCTGATTCTGGATACGGCGAAGTTCTGGGCTTCGCGCGCTGAATGGAACGCTGAGGCAGGTCGCTACGAATACAATGATGTCATCGGCCCGGATGAATACCATGAACACGTAGATAATAATGCTTATACGAATCGCCTTGCTCAATGGAATCTGCAGACCGCTCTGGATATGCTTGAATGGTTGAAACAGCACGCGCCTGATAAGGCTGACGAGTTAATCGAACGACTGGACTTAACTGAAGAACGCTTGAAAAAATGGCGTGAGGTGATCGAGAAGATTTATCTGCACATTGAGCCATCTGGATTGATCGAACAGTTCGAGGGTTACTACCAGCGCAGGGATGAGGACCTCGCCGCGCTGGAGCCGCGTACTAGGTCAGCACAGGAGATCTTCGGCATTGAAGGATGCAATGAGACCCAAATCCTCAAGCAGCCAGATGTGTTAATGATGCAGTATATTTTGCGCGACCACTACTCCGACGAGTCTGTGCGCGTGAATTATGATTATTACCAGCCGCGCACCGACCACACCTACGGCTCTTCGCTCGGGCCTTCCATTATGACGATCATGGCCTGCGATGTGGGCAAGCCTGATGATGCTTATGAACACTTCATCCGGGCAGTCCAGGCCGATCTGCGCGATGTACGCGGCAATGCAGGCGATGGCATTCATGCTGCATCGGCAGGCGGAACCTGGCAGGCGGTTGTCTTTGGATTCGGCGGCTTGCGCATCAGCCCGGATGGTTGGAAAATGCAATCGCGCTTACCCAAACATTGGAAGAGATTATCATTCAGGTTCTTCCATCGAGGCAAGCTGCAGGAAATGGATATACACGCCTGATTCAATACTCAAAATGCCTGCATAATAAAAACAATTCAAACATCCCACGATGATTCCTCGCCCTCGCTATCACTTCACTCCTCCACAGAATTTTATGAACGACCCAAACGGGTTGGTGTTCTACGATGGCGAATATCACTTGTTTTACCAATACAATCCCTTTGGCGATGTGTGGGGACACATGAGCTGGGGACATGCGATCAGCCGAGACCTCGTCCATTGGGTACACTTGCCTGTCGCCCTCTACGAGGAAGACGGCAGCATGGTTTTCTCCGGCAGCGTAGTTGTGGATTCGCAGAACACAAGCGGCTTTGGTGTACATGGTGAACCACCGCTTATAGCCATCTATACGGGACACACCCCCGAAGAACAAACGCAGAACCTCGCCTATAGCATCGACCGTGGGCGAACGTGGACGAAGTACGCCAGCAATCCGCTGATCGCCATCGGCGCGCGCGAGTTCCGCGACCCAAAAGTTTTGTGGCATGAAGCAACGCGAAAGTGGATCATGGTCACTGTGCTGGCAGATCAGCACAAGGTCCGCTTCGATGGTTCCACTGATCTCAGGCATTGGACGCATTTGAGTGACTTTGGCCCGGCGGGGGCAGCCGATGGAGTCTGGGAGTGCCCCGATCTATTTCCACTTACCACGGACGGTCAGCCTGAACTAATGAAATGGATATTGAAGGTTGATGTATTGAAAGGCATTGGCGCGCAGTATTTCATCGGTGACTTCGATGGAGCGCGTTTTATCAATGATGCAGCGGAGGATCAAATCCTGCGAGTGGACTATGGCAACGATTTCTATGCCGCGCAGTCGTGGAGCGATATGCCAGACGGGCGACGCATCTGGATTGGCTGGCTGAATAACTGGCATTATGCCAACACAATTCCGACCTCGCCCTGGCGCGGCCTGTTCTCCATTCCACGTCAACTAAGCCTACGAAAATATCCCGAAGGGCTTCGCCTCATCCAACAACCCGTTGAAGAATTGAAGCAGCGACGCCAATTAATTTATCATGTCACGGATACCGACACTGCCACAGCCAATTCTCAATTCGCTGAGTTGAAGCTGGACATTGCACCAGAGATCAAAGTCGAGTTTGTCTTGGGCGGGGAACGCGAGTTTGGAATCAAAATTTGCACGGGCAATGCTGAGGAAACTGTGATCGGCTATGATGTTCAGACACAAGAGATGTTTGTGGATCGCCGAGGATCGGGGGACAGCGCGTTCTCAGAGGAGTTTGCTGGTGTACATCGCGGCCCTCTCCGGCCGGAGGGAGGTAAAATCGGAATACATATTTTTGTGGATTCATGCTCCGTTGAAGTCTTCGGCAACGATGGGCATACAGTGGTCAGTGATTTGATATTCCCCGGTGCCCCAGGCACGAAACTGGAACTTTATGCCCGTGGCGGTGATGTGCACTTGAACACCCTGGAAATTTGGAATTTGAACATTGAGACCTAACATGATCCGCGCTTTCATCTTTGACCTCGATGGCGTGATCACCGACACTGCTGAATATCATTACCGCGGCTGGAAGCGCCTCGCCGAAGAGGAGGGTCTGTCATTCTCCCGCGCGGATAACGAACATCTGCGTGGAATCCCGCGCCGCGAATCACTTATGTTACTCCTCAAGGATCGTGTTTATGCCGAAGCAAAAATCCTCGAAATGATGGAACGTAAAAACAAATATTATCTGGATTTCATCAAAGAAATCTCGCCGCGCGACCTGCTCCCCGGCGCAAAAGAACTGCTGGAGGAGCTCCGCGCGGCTGGGCTGAAAAACGCCCTCGGCTCGGCGAGCAAGAACGCCAGTGAGGTGCTCGACCGGCTTGGCATTCGTTCCCTCTTCGACGCAATCTCCGATGGTCATAGTGTGGAGCGCCAAAAGCCCGCGCCCGATTTATTTCTGCACGCGGCCAGGCAACTCAATCTGTCACCTGCCGAATGTGTAGTAGTGGAAGACGCGGCCGCGGGCATCGAGGCAGCAAAAGCTGGCGGCTTCCGCTCCATCGGGCTCGGACCGCGCGAGCGCGTCGGGGCGGCGGATGCCAACTTCCCCAGCCTGGAAGGTCTGCATCTGGCCGATTTGCTCGATGCCATAAAAACCTAGCCGGTCAATGTCAAATCCCAGGATAATTAATAACAGTTCAATGAACGACCCACTCCACCCACTTCACGAGGCCGATATGAACGAAGAGCGTATTCAAAATTTGCTGGAGGCTTTGACATTAGAGGAGCAAGTTTCGCTCCTGGCAGGGGCTAATTTCTGGATGACAGTTCCCATCGAGCGACTAGGAATCCCGGCCATCAAAGTAACGGATGGGCCGAACGGGGCGCGCGGCGGGGGGAGTTTGGTCGGCGGTGTGAAAGCGGCGAGTTTCCCCGTGGGCATCGCCCTCGCTGCCAGCTGGAACCTCACGCTGGTACATCAGATTGGGCAGGCGCTGGCGGAAGAAGCGCAGTCCAAGGGTGCAAGGGTATTGCTCGCGCCTACGGTCAACATTCACCGCTCGCCGGTGAATGGCCGCAACTTTGAATGCTACTCCGAAGACCCGTTCCTTTCGGCCCAACTTGCGGTGGCTTATATCACCGGCGTTCAGAGCAAGGGAGTGAGCGCGACGGTCAAACACTTCGTCGGCAACGAGTCGGAGTTCGAACGCATGACCATCAGTTCTGAAATCGATGAACGGCCGTTGCGTGAAATTTACCTGCCGCCATTTGAAGCGGCGGTCAAAGAGGCGCACACCTGGGCAGTGATGAGCGCCTACAACCGGGTCAACGGCACGCACATGGGTGAACACCCCATCCTGCTGCGCAAGATCCTCAAACAGGAGTGGGGGTTCGATGGTCTGGTCATGTCCGATTGGTTCGCGACACACAGCGTCACCTCGGTCGAGGCGGGCCTGGATTTGGAGATGCCGGGTCCGGCCCGCGAGCGCGGGAAAAAACTCCTATCTGCTGTCCGTTCGGGCGCGGTCAGTGCCGAGTCCGTCAGTGACAGCGCACGGCGTCTGTTGCGATTAATCGCCCGGGTTGACGCCTTTGAGAATCCCGCTACTCCCGAGGAACAAGCCATTGACCGCCCGGAGCATCGGGCTCTCATTCGGCAGGCCGGGGCAGAAGGAATCGTATTGTTGAAGAACGAAGGCATTCTTCCGCTCGACCGCGGCAAGCTCGAAAAGATTGCCGTGATTGGACCGAATGCGAAGACCGCCCAAATCATGGGTGGCGGCAGCGCGCAGTTGAATGCCCACTATCGGGT
>DASWKT010000217.1:0-3447 GCA_036396515.1 Anaerolineales bacterium
GGCTACGATTTCTTCGCGGTCGCTCGCCAGAACACCACGGCGGATATCTCGGATTTGATCAACGCCTATTTCAAGGGGAGTTATTGATCGTTTAGACAATTCAATTAAGGGCAGATAAGGGGTAACTGCTTAGCGAAAAAAGTATAACGGGTTGCCAAAAACAAAAAGGTCTGTGAAAATACATTCATTCCATGAGCACACTACGACTGCCAAGCGAAGAAGAAATAAATGCCGCATACGATGAAGGGCGATCGGCGGTGATTTTGCTGCTCCAAACAACCTTCCTGGCATTGGCGGAACGCATTCAAAAATTGGAAGATCAACTCGCCAAGAACAGCAGCAACAGTGGCAAACCGCCATCCAGTGACGGATATGATCAACCTGCACCACGCACCAAGAGTTTGAGAAAACGCTCAAGGCGAAAAAGCGGTGGACAGCCTGGGCATCGTGGTGAGACCTTGAAGACGGTAGACAAGCCTGATTTTGTCAAAGTACACCGTGTGCAGGAATGCCAGCATTGCAGTCAATCCTTGAAGCGGCGAAAAGCGATTGGGTATGAAAAACGGCAAGTGTTCGATTTACCAAAAATTCAGATGCAAGTTACGGAACATCGGGCAGAGATCAAGACCTGTTCGTGCTGCGGAAAAGAAAGCCGAGCAGCGTTTCCGCGTGAAGTGAGCAAAGCCGTGCAATATGGGACAGAAATCAAGGCGCAGATGGTCTATCTGAATACAGAGCAACATCTACCGCTGGAAAGAACCTGCGACCTGTTGGAGGAGTTCTACAACCATCGTCCGTCAGAAGGAACGCTGGTCGCAGCCTGTGCGGAAGCAGCGCAAAAAGTGGAGCCGTCGCATGACGCCATCAAAGAACATCTAGTGGAACATGAAGAAGTTGGTCATTTCGACGAGACAGGCATGATGGTGAATGGCGTCCTGAATTGGTTGCACACCACCAGTACCCCTCGCTTGACCTATTATGCCATGCACGCCAGAAGAGGCAGTGTGGCAATCAACGAAATCAACATCTTGCCTCGTTTCAAGGGACGCGCTGTGCATGATGACCTGGCTTCTTATTTCCAGTACGCAGTGGCACATGCCTTGTGTAATGCCCATCATCTGCGTACTTTGCTCTTTCTCTTGGAACGTTATCCGCAAAAGTGGGTGCGAGAACTGATGGATCTGCTCTTGACCATCAAAGAAAAGGTGGAAGCAGGCAAAAAGAGAATGCAAACTGCATTGAGCGCCAGGCAAACCAACGCATTTCGTAAAAAATATGACGAGTTGGTGACGAAAGGATTGCGCGCCAATCCGCCGCTCAAGGAAACCACTCGCAGACCCGGGCAACGTGGACGACTGAAACAAAGCCTGGCGCGCAATTTCCTGTTGCGCTTGCGAGAACACCCAGAGGCTGTCCTCGCCTTTATGTACGATTTTAATGTGCCGTTTGACAATAACCAGGCAGAACGCGATTTGCGAATGATGAAAGTCAAGCAAAAAGTCTCTGGCGGCTTCCGTTCCATTTCAGGGGCGCAGAACTTCTGCCAGATTCGCGGCTATCTTTCCACGGCTCGAAAAAATGGATTGAAGGCCCTGGCCGCCTTGCACCTTGCCTTTCAGGGTATTC
Source organism: Anaerolineales bacterium (assembly GCA_036396515.1). Lineage (GTDB taxonomy): Bacteria > Chloroflexota > Anaerolineae > Anaerolineales > Villigracilaceae > Defluviilinea. The sequence goes on from DASWKT010000217.1 coordinate 1,627, forward strand.
CCTTCGTGCCTGACTTTGTCAATATGCCGACCTGAGCAGTTACGATAAGGGTCAACTATTTAATTTGCATTTGTCTGATACAATCCCGCCTCGTCTGGAGGCAGAACCATTTCCCATGGAGTTGGAACATAGTTATATTGAAACCAACGGCATCCGCTTGCATGTCGTGCAGGCGGGGCCGAAAAGCGGAGCGCCGGTTATTTTGCTGCACGGCTTTCCTGAATTCTGGTATGGATGGAGAAAACAGATCCCTGCATTGGTAGAGGCGGGATGCCGCGTGATCATTCCCGATCAACGCGGCTATAACTTGAGCGACAAGCCGCGCGCTGTGAAAGCTTATAACATGCACGAGCTGGTCAATGATGTGATTGGACTGATCGATGCCCTGGATTATCAGAAGGTCAACCTGGTGGGTCACGATTGGGGTGCTGCGGTCGCGTGGATATTGGCCATTTGGAATCCGGAACGCTTACATCGATTGGGTATCATCAATGTGCCGCATCCGGCTGTGATGAAGCGTTTCCTGTCGCGTGATCTGGAACAGATCCGCCGCTCCTGGTATATCTTCTTCTTTCAACTGCCCTTGCTGCCTGAGGCTGGCATGCGCGCTGGCGATTGGCGCGGCGCATCTCACGCCATGCGTAGCAGTGGAAAGATCGATACCTTTACAGAGGAAGATATCGAGAAATACAAGGAAGCCTGGTCACAGCCTGGCGCGATGACCGCCATGCTCAACTGGTATCGCGCCGCTGCCCGTTATCAACCACGGATCACCAACGATATGCATGTGAAAGTTCCTGCTCTCATGATGTGGGGCATGAAGGATGTTGCTCTGAGTCACCGTATGGCGCGCCCAAGCATGGACTATTGTGATGACGGCAAACTCGTGTTCTTTCCTGACGCCACACACTGGGTTCAGCTCGACGCCGCGCAGGAAGTCAACGAGCTGCTGATAAAGCTTGTAAATGGTTGAAAAAGTGACGGTCAGCCTGATTGACCGTCACTTTTTTTCTTTAAGCATTTACAATTGTTAATATGATGGAGCGTCCCTTTGTTTTCATCAACGTCGCGGTGACCGCCGATGGCAAGATAGACACCTTTGAGCGCAAAGGCGTGGCGATCTCATCCCAGTATGACAAGCAGCGCGTGGATAGACCGCACCTTGTCGGCGAGATCGAGTAAATCTGAACCGCGCTTCGCTTGTGGATTCGTGTCCGCTTCATACAGCACGACGGTCTCTTCGCTTATGACTGCCAGCCGAAACTCCGGTCGGTATCCCCGAACGATATACACCAGGGTATTAGCGGGCAAAAATGCCGCATCGCCATCCTTCAATTCATAATTCATCGTGCTGATGTTTTCACTGATTGTAAGTTCTACGGCTGCAAATGGGGGACCAAGGCTGTCCTGCGTAAGTTGGTCTCCGCTGTTCGTGTTGCTTGCAAAGCAGGTAATACCATTGAAGCGTATGAAATCCACGCATTCGATAATCGATACAGGGATCGCAGGCTTTCTGGGAAGCAGAGAACACCCCAACGTAAAAATCAGCAGAAATGCCAGGAACAAGGCAAATGCGATTATTTTCTTGCGATCAAACATTTCGACCTTCTCTCAACAGATGCGGATGGATTCCATTACGCCTGGCTATGCGGTGACGGCGGTTCAAGTTGAATGGTAAACGTTCCAGACTTGAAGGGCCGCCACACGCCGTCAATCTTTTCGCGGGCTAAATCCATTTCCACGGAGTCGAGCTTTGCATCAATGGATGTGGTTGGACCCTATTCGATACAGGTCTGATGCAGATCAGTCTGTCTAGGGCGA
>DASWKT010000218.1:0-5929 GCA_036396515.1 Anaerolineales bacterium
TCTTTACGATTAGATATCCCTTTTATTTCGCATCTCACCATCGCTGGATTGGAGGGCTATGTAGGCAGAAAAAATTAAGGCGGTCTGCTCCATCGAGCAGACCGCTTTCCAACTCACTTGCTGGTGTGAGTTTTTGCTCTAGACGGGTGAACGTCCAGGCAAAGCTCGGACGATCGCTATGGCTACAATGGCTCCCAGAAAGGCAACCACAATGCTACCAACGTTGATGCCATTCACTGCGTTCGGAACGCCGAACAATTCACCAGCCAGGAAGCCACCCACCAGGCCGCCTATAATCCCCACGACGATATCGGTTGCAACATTGCCGCGGCCGCCCCTCATCATTTGGTTGGCCAGCCAGCCTGCGATGAGACCCACAACGATCCAGGATAAGAGACCCATTTCGTATTCTCCTTTCGTGACCGGGGTAGTTTGTAAAATTCGGTCACTTTAATATATTAACGTCGACTCGAGTGCGGCGTTATGCTTAGATTCGGAGATTGGAGAGGGCGATTTCTCCGAACTACACGAAAGTTTTCGAACGATGTTCCTGTCCGGAATAGGACGATGCCAGCCTGGGCGCGTAAATCGAACCTGCCTTATCTACTCATTATGTTGCCCGTTATTTACTTCTCGTGTCTCAAAATAACTGAGCAGTGTGCATAATAGGATCAAGAGAAAGCGGTCAGCTCAGGCACCTGACCTGCCAAACTGGTCCACAGGCTTTGAAAAGACTGGCAGCTTCGATGAGCACTCGGCTATCGAACTCCAGCCCCAAGGCTTCTGCCCAACGACCCACAAAGGCGATGAACGCTTGTACCGTGGCAGCGAGTGTTTTATAGCGTCGTGCGAGCGTGATCCGATGTGGAATTTGCTCAAAGCCGAGAGGAATGGCTTCGTGCAAGTGTCGCATCAGCCACCGATGGTGTGCTTTGAAAGCTGTAATCCGACGAATTGCCATCATACTAAAGAACACAATTAGAACTTCTTCCGCATACTCAAAAGGATGTCCACAATGAACAACTTTACCGCGCTCTTGTTGGAAATAGCCAAACAAAGTAAAGTAAACCTTGACATAGTCGGCTCTGGTCGGCGCCTGCATAGGCCCATCTCCTGATAATTTGGTAGATTACCAGTATGGTCAACCGCCTATCCGACTATGTCAACCCTTTGTGCACACTGCTCAATTAACTACAGGATTTTCCCGTACTTCCAAAAAACAAATAGCAAGGGAATCCCTACGATCAAGTATGCCCCAAAATAGAGCAAGCCACCTGGCTGTGCCGCAAAGTCGAACAAGCGGATATAGACAAACGCCGCAATCGTAATTGCGACGATGAATCCATAGGCGGCAACGGCATGGTTGAGCAGGGTAGACATATTCCGTTCCCAGATCAATGGGACTGCAGCCAGCGCCAGGCATAAGTAGAAGAAAGCAAAGCTGCGCAGGGTGAACAAGGACATCACCTCCGGGAAGATCTCTCCCTGCGTGGAAGGCCAGCCGATTTGAGCGAAGACTCCATATAGACCCAGATAACCCACCAGCGGGACGAAGCCGATGACGGCCAGCTTCTGCCATAACTCAACTGGTTCTCCAAATGGCTCACGCAATGGGCGAATCCTGAACCAGTCAATAAGACCGACGATCGCAGTCAACACATTCACTCCCAGAGTTACCAGGTATAGCCAGGCAATCGGGTGTGCCAATTGGATATTCTCTCGAAAAGAGATGAGCACCCAACCTTCCAGAATCCCAAAGAGCCATAAATAGAGCAGTGCTGTATAAATGCGACGCCACTCCCAGCGCCGCGCCGCATAATAGGCCAGCCATGCATTCCCAATGCACCACCCACCGATAGTCATTGTCATGAATGGAGTGACCTTCCAGGCAAATACAGGAGCCATCTGCTCTGGCAGAAAGAAAAGGATTACGCCTAAGAGAGCATAGAGGACAGCGGTTAGAAAGGTAAGCGCGCGAGACACATTGGATAACATGGTTTCTCCTTAACGAAGCATTTCCCTTTAGAGGATTCAAATAAGGTAAACACCAGGCGCATATAATCGATGCTTTGCTTCAAGCGGATCATTAATTGAGCACAATCCCCTCAGCTGTAACGGGCAACTCTTTCCCACAATTCTGACATTTCAAGGCGCTCGCTTCCTTCTGCCAATGGGTCTGCCCACACACTGGACAGCGCATCACCTCCGACAGTTTTCGCGCCTCAACCGGACCCGCTGATCCGTTCTTCATCGCGATCACGCGGTCGAACAATTTCCACCATTTCGTGGTCTGCACATTTTCAATCCTGTTTCTTTCCAACAAGGCCGCGAATTCGGCTTTGCTTTTGACTTTTGCTTTGCGCCCGGATTCTTCCGTGCCGCGCGAGGTCAACAATAGTCCCCCCGGGCGAAGGACGCGCGTGAGTTCACTCAGCGGCCCGTCCATGTCCGGGAAGAGCTCCAGCACTTCGAGGGCGCAGACGGCGTCAAAGGTCGCGTCGGGAAACGGGAGCGGCAGGGACACATGGCGAAGCAATTCAATGCGGTCCAGATATGGGCTGAGTTTTGAGGCGGCTTGCTCCAACATCCCCTGCGAGAGATCCAGGGCAACAATTCGCCCTCTGAATTCTGGTCGACTCATCAACGCGTAAGACAGGCGTCCCGTGCCCGTTGCGAAATCCAACATAAAAGGATCAGGAACATTTTTCAAGGCGTCCAATAATGGCTGCGCCAGCATTTCATTATCACGTAGTTGACTCTCCCGCTTGCTTTTGTCGTATTTCTTCGACCAGCGATCATACAGCCAGGCCTGAACACGTGGACCCAAATGCACACCTTCATAAAAATAGATCTCACGGTCGAGGGCGAAGCCAATCAGCACCAGTACTGCGAGAACGGCAAGCCAGACATACCAATCCATGATCACTCCCGAGCCCGATCAGGTAAAAGGATCTCCGCTTCACGTACCCTGCGAAATACATAACCCATCAAAAACACACATGCTCCCGCGATGCCGGCGAAGATCAATATTCGCGAGATCGAGCTTGCTTCTGCGAGATAACCTGCTGTAAGGATACCAAACAAATACGGGAGTTGCACAAGCAGATGCCGCGCAGAAAAAACGCGGCCCTGTACATCGGCCTCCACTTTCGTCTGCCAGATCGCGATATTGCCGCCTTCCACGAACGGTTCAAAGAAAGCGAAGAAGAAACTCCCAATCGCCCAAAGCATCACTGCCTGAGTTGAACCCAACCAAAGGATCCCGAGCAGACATGCCCCCGCCCCACCGAGCAGGACATTATGGATGCGTCGTTCCGCGCCGCCCCACAGACTCAGGATCACGCCTCCCGCGATGCCGCCAACTGCTCCCGTTGATTGGACGGTCGCCAGCGCCGATTCATTGTTCTGTGTGAGGCTCAATACAAGCGGAGCCATGAGTGTCGCGCCGACAGCCAGAAAGATTCCAGCGATCATAAATAAGATGGTGAGCGCCCGAAGGCTCTGTCTTTCTCTAATGTATCGAAAGCCAAAAAGGATCTCCTGCCACAATGTTCCCTTGCTCTGTAGACCTAATTCGGTTAGTTCAGGTCTTGGAACGTGAATAACGAGTAGAGTGCCAAGTGCAAAGATGAAGGTAGAAAGGTCAATCAACATGATGCCGCTTAGCCCCAGTGGGACTAATAACGCAGCGGCAAAGATAGGAGCAAGGATTCCAGATAAAGCGCGTGCCGAGCCAAGCATCCCTTGTGCACGGGCGTATTCTTCCTTGGAGAGAATCGTCGTCACCGCCGCCGCGTAAGCAGGATACTGAAATGCTGTGAAGAACCCCGCCAGAATACCTACAAAATAGATATGCCAGATCTGCAGATCACCGAAGGTGTAAATGAGAAAGATCGTAAGCGTACCTAACGCAGTTGCAGAATCGCTGAGCTGCATCACAAGTTTGCGATTCCAGCGGTCAACAAATGCGCCCGCGATCGGAGTCAATAAAACAGCGGGCAGAAATGCGAAGAAGCTGATGGTCGCGAGTGCTGAGGCTTTCCCCGTTTTTTCCCAGGCCCAAATGGTGAACGCGAACCAGGTCATGGCACTGCCCAATAACGAAACGACCTGTCCAAGCCAGATGATCGTGAATCCGCGCATTCCGGTCGGCGATGTTGATTTCATAAGATAGTTATTCGCGCTAAGGGGAGCGAGAAATCAGGCGGGGGGAGACGCAGCGGAAGTCTGAGATCTCTGCCTCACCGCCTCATAAACGATCAATGCAGTGGACACTGAAACATTCAAAGAGTTGACTTTCCCCATCATCGGGATTTTCACTTTGAGGTCCGCCTGACTCAACCAAAACTCGCTCAGTCCTTCGTCTTCAGTTCCTACCGCGATGGCGAGCGGACTACGCAAATCCTGCTGGGTATATTCAGCCGCAGCCGAGGGCGTCGCAGCAAGCACCTGAATGCTGCGTTTCTGCAGAAATACCAATGCCTGCGCGCTGGTAGTCTCTACAACTGGCACTGTAAATATTGCCCCGCGGGAAGCACGCACAACGTTTGGGCTGTATGCATCCACGCGCGGGTCACACACAAGGATCGCATCCACGCCAGCCGCGTCTGCGGTACGGAGAATTGCTCCCAGGTTGCCCGGCTTTTCAACCGACTCAGCAATGATCACCAGAGGGACTTCGCCGACTATCAAATCGTCCAGCGATGTATGTGGGATGGCGAATATCCCCAGCCAGCCATCGGGATTCTCGCGGTACGACAACTTCTCGAAGACAGCGCGGTTAACGGTAATGGTCTCAGCCGTGACACTGTCAATTTGACGCGAGGTGAGTTCGGGCGAAGTAAGAAGCGTCTGTGGCTCGTGTCCGGCAGACAGCGCGAGTTGAATCTCGTCATAGCCTTCAACAAGCATCAAGCCATCTTTTTGGCGCTGGCGTTTGTCATCACGCAGTTTTACGATGTGCTTGACGCGCGGGTTTTGCAGGCTGGTGATATCCATTTATGCCTGGCGAAGGCCTGTACCTTGCAGGGTAAAAAGTGACATCACCTCAAAGGGAGTGACTTTCCAGATGAAGACGGGCGTAAGTTGTTCCGGGAGAAAAAAGGGCAAAACACCCAGAATTGCATAAGGTATTGCAGTGAGATAGGTGATCACGCGGGAAGTGTTGGAAAGCACGGTTTCCTCCGATAAAGAAAATGGGTGTTATCTTCTATAACACCCAAAGATACAAGAAGTTAAGTCATTTCACGGCCCTGCGTGACAGGTTACCCAATCATTTGACGCCGCTCTTATTTACAAATGTCTCGTACTGCGCGGGTCTAAAGCATCACGCAAACCGTCGCCTATGAAATTGATACATAATACTGTCAGCAGGATGAGCAGTCCAGGAAAAAACCACAGCCACGGTGCGCTTTGAATGTACTTGACGGCGCTGTCGAGCATGTTGCCCCAACTCGCTGTTGGGGTCTGAACGCCCAGGCCAAGGAAACTCACATAGGCCTCGCTCAAGATGGAGCCAGAGACACCCAACGTGGCTGAGACAATGATCGGGGCAATGGTGTTTGGTAAAAGATGCTTGAAGATAATCCGTGCGTCAGAGACTCCCAGCGCGCGCGAGGCTGAAATAAAATCCAATTCCTTAAGGGACAAAACGTTAGCGCGCACGATCCGTGCCAGATACATCCAGCTGGTAAAACCAATGACAAAAATAATGACGACCACACTACCACTGAAGGAGCGCCCCAATATATGGAGCTCGGGTACTTTTCCTGCCAGGGCCTTCGCAAGTACGATGAGCAGGAACAGGCTTGGAATGATCAACATGGCTTCAGTAATGCGCATCAGGAGATCATCGATCCAGCGCCCAAAGTACCCCGCAACCGCACCCACAAGTACGCCAACGATCACTTCGACAATTGCTGCGAAGACG
>DASWKT010000219.1:0-3263 GCA_036396515.1 Anaerolineales bacterium
AATTTCGTGCTCATCTCCACGCCAGGTGAATATGCTGCGGCGGAAGCGCGCAAGGCGCTCCAACTTGGCCTGCACGTTATGATGTTTAGCGATAACGTCAGCATGGAGGAGGAGATTCCGCTCAAGAAATATGCGCGTGGACATGATCTGCTTGTGATGGGACCCGACTGCGGGACAGCGATCATTAATGGAATCCCGCTTGGTTTTGCAAATGTTGTCTGGCGAGGGGACATTGGCGTCGTCGCAGCGTCGGGCACGGGATTACAGCAAGTAACAAGTTTGATCGATCGCTACGGTGCAGGGATCACCCAAGCCATAGGCACAGGTGGACATGATTTGAAATCAGAAATTGGCGGAATCACAATGCTCCAGGGTATTGCGGCATTAACTGCTGATCCTTCAACAAAAGTGATTTTGTTGGTTTCCAAGCCCCCGTCGCCGGATGTAATGAAGAATGTCTTGGAGAAGGCCGCGCAAAGCGGCAAGCCCGTTGTTGTAGACTTCATCGGCGCGGATCCCTCCAGCATCACATCTGGTTCGATCGTGGGAGTCCGCACGCTGGAAGACGCGGCCCTGGCATCGGCGAATATTTCGAAAGGGAAGCCTCCTGGGACATTTTCTGGCAATCTTCCAGGAAAATATGCCGAGGTCGCAAAAGAGTCTGCCGCGAAATTGGACGCAAAACAAAAATATATTCGTGGCTTGTTTAGCGGCGGCACGTTCTGTTATGAGACTCTTCTGTTATTGAGCGAAAAATTGGGGACGGTTTATTCGAACACGCCAATTAAGAAAGAACACAAACTAGAGGATGTATGGAAATCAAAGGAACATACCGCAATCGATCTTGGCGATGATCTCTTCACGCAAGGTCGCCCGCATCCAATGATCGATTTTCGTTTACGAAATGAGCGGATTCTTCAGGAAGCGGAAGATTCTGAAACGGCTGTGATCCTGTTGGATGTTGTACTTGGCTATGGTTCAAACATGGATCCGGCAGGCGAACTCATCCCTACGATTCAAGAAGCGCAAAAGACCGCTGCAATGGCAGGACGCAATGTGATTTTGGTCGGCTCTGTTTGTGGAACGGAGGGCGACCCGCAGAACTTATCGCGGCAGGAAGCAATGTTACGCGGCGTGGATGTCATTTTGACAGATAGCAACGCCCAAGCCGCGCGATTGGCAGCCGTGATTGTGAGCGGGAGGTGATCATGGTAAATAAACTATTCGAACAGGATTTGCAGGTAATAAATGTCGGGTTATCTTCCTTTGCCGATTCGATTAAGCAAACAGGTGGTAAAGCCACACATCTCGATTGGCGTCCGCCCGCTTCTGGGGATCGCGAAACAGGGATGAGCCTGGCGCTGTTGCTGAATGCTCCGGAGGTTGAAGCGGCCAATAGAACTGCTCACGACCGGTTCTTATCGGCAGGACCCGTTTTGATAGGAGTCGAACAAGCGCGGAAAGTTATCCCAAATCTAGGGGAAAGAACGCTATTACATGCCGGTCCTCCCATTGAGTGGGATCGTATGTGCGGTCCGATGCAGGGCGCAGTGCTTGGCGCAATTCTATATGAAGGTTGGGCAGAGAATAAAGAGAGCGCGCGTCAATTGGCGGCAAGCGCAGAAATTGCATTCGCACCGTGCCATCATTTTGAGGCGGTGGGACCGATGTCAGGAGTCATCAGTCCTTCCATGCCTGTATGGATCGTAAAGAATCAGGATCGCGGGAATATGTCATTTAGCAACTTGAATGAGGGACTTGGAAAGGTACTGCGCTTTGGTGCAAACGACGCGCCGGTGATAGAGAGACTCAAGTGGATGGAATCGATTTTGGGCCCCGCGATGAACGCCGCAGTTCAGCAATTAGGCGAAGTCGAGTTGCGTCCGGTCATCGCCCAGGCGTTACATATGGGCGATGAGTGTCACAATAGAAACGCTGCAGCCTCATCGTTACTGTTCAAGAAACTCACCCCTGCACTCTTGAAAACTGATCTGCCGCAAAAAGATATTGCTTCCGTCTTGGAATTCATCGCAGGCAACGATCATTTTTTCCTTAATATCTCGATGGCCTGTTGTAAAGCCATGCTCGACGCGGCTCATGGAGTTGAACACAGCACCTTGGTGACTGCGATGGCGCGCAACGGTGTGGAGTTTGGGATTCGAATGAGTGGTTCAGGTGATCAATGGTTCACCGCACCCGCGCCGATGGTGGAAGGATTGTTCTTCCCTGGATACACATCCACAGATGCCGCGCCTGATTTAGGCGATAGCGCAATTACGGAAACCGCGGGGATCGGCGGATTTGCAATGGGCGCCGCGCCTGCTATCGTCCAGTTTGTCGGCGGCACACCACAGGACGCGATTGCTTATACGCGCGAAATGTACCATATCACGATGGGAATCAATGGTGGTTTTACTCTGCCAGCTCTCAATTTTGATGGCGCACCGGCTGGCATCGACGCGCGTAAGGTTGTTGACACGGGTATTGCTCCCGTAATCAATACCGGCATTGCACATAAAGACGCGGGAGTGGGCCAGGTCGGCGCGGGCATCACACGCGCACCCTTGGAATGTTTCAATCAAGCAATTCGATCAGAATTTCATATTCTTACTTAACCCAACCGAGACCTATTCGTCCACGTTCATTTTCGATCTTAAGGATTTCCACGTCGATAACATCTCCAACTTTAAGGACTGTGCCCGTTGGGATCCGGGTGCGATGGAGCAAACCATCCTGCTTGATACCAATGTCAACGAAAGCGCCGAAATCAACCACATTGCGCACGGTCCCTTTGAGCTGCATTCCTGTCACAAGGTCTTCAGCTTTGAACACGTCCGAGCGCAGGATGGGCAGAGGAGTGTCTGTACGCGGATCCCTGCCCGGACGAACCAGTTGTTCGAGAATGTCTTTGAGTGTTGGCAGGCCGCAGTTCAATTCTTTCGCCAAGACTTCAAGGGATGTTTTGGCGGCCAGTGCATCGAGCGCGGAAATCCGCTCATTCAACGGCGAGTCAGCAGAAAGTCTCGCGCGCGCGAGAAGGGCTTCAGCGATTTCATAGGATTCGGGGTGTATGGCAGAGGCATCCAAAAGGTTCCTCCCATTCTGAATCCGCATAAATCCTGCCGCCTGCTCGAAGGCGTTTGGTCCAAGCCCGGTTACTTTGCGAAGCGCAGCGCGTGATTTGAAGGGACCATTGGCATCGCGATGGGCGACAATATTGCCAGCCAGCTTTGGACCAATCCCCGCAACATGCGTGAGCAGAG
>DASWKT010000220.1:0-10685 GCA_036396515.1 Anaerolineales bacterium
TTCTTCATTACGAGGTTAGTGGTCGGCCTCATCGTGGATCAATTTCCCTGTTGGATCGGTGTCCCGAACTGCGATTAAAAAGGTATATAACGAAACCTCTTCTGTAAAATTTTTTCTCGTGAATGAACAAGCAACAGCACGCGCACTCTACAAGAAACTCCTCCGTCTCTATCCGCGAGAGTTCAGGGAGCGGCTTGGCGAGTCCATGGAGCAAACATTCAACGACCTTTGCAATGAACAGAAACGAGGACCCGGTCGCGGATTCTTTGTGCTATCGATATTTACCGAAACAGCCATCGGGATCGTTCAGGAACATCTATTTCTACTTATTGAAGGAGATGTCATGAAAAACATGCTCGCCAATCCAAGATCAGCAGCGATCACCAGCCTTCTCCTTGCCCTGCCGCTTGGACTCACTTTTGTAGCATTTATGTTTAATATAGAGCCACTGGTGAAACCACTCAACAATCTGTTTACCATAGAGGGTCAGCAGGGAGAGATGAACACGCTGGGCCGTATCGTAATCTATGGCGGTTTGTTGTTTTTGCCTGTCGCGTTCGTGCTCAACCTTCGGCCGCTGTTGAAAAAAGAAGGACCTGAAGGAAAAAGAAGGCTCTATGCGCTCAATCTGATTGTCGGCGCCGCCATTTTATTGCTGATCACCTTCACGTGGGGTGGTTTGATCCTGGAAGAAATTTACTGCCTGAGAGGAATACGCTGTGATTAATTGCGGAATTTATCGTGCTTTTTAGAGCGAATTGTCCAGCGCTTTAGGCTGGACAATTGTGTTTTAATAAGCGTTATGAAAAAACTTCTTCTTGGATGTCTCATCCTCGTCACTGCCTGCCAACCAGCCCCTAACGCGCCAACGCTTGTGGCTCCGCTCTTCCCAACCGCGACCGTTCCCCCTACCCCGGTACCTGCCACCGTTACCCCGCAGCCAACTCCCACCCAGGAGCTTACAGCCACGCCGCTCCCACGGTTGTTTACGAACGAATTTGACACATCTCTTGCAGGCTGGGTGATTCTTCAAGCGGGGAATGATTCCGTCCCAGATATCAAAACTGAGAACAGTGAACTTACCCTGCAAATGAACTCTCCCTATACATGGGTTTATGCCATCTATGGCGCGCAGGATTATGAAGACATACGTATCGACGCGGAATTTACAAATCAGGCGGGCAGTCCATCCTCCATCGGTTTGATCTGCCGCTACAGCGAATCGGAGGGATGGTTTGAATACAATGTCTCGACAGATGGAACCTATAACGTGCTTTACGGTCACTGGCTTGCAAATGGAATTGCGGATTATCTCCCGATCCTTTCTGCATCCTCCAGAGAGATACAACCGAGTGGAGCCTCACAGGAAATTGGGCTGGAATGTTCGGATACAACTGTTTCGCTTTTTGTTAATCAAATCCTCATCCGCCGAGCGGATGTGAGCCGTTATGAACTTGCCGAAGGCAAGGTTGGTCTCACAGCTTCCTCCTTTGAAAATACTCCTGTCATCGCCGCGTTCGATTGGGTGAAAGTTAGCGAGCCATAATTCGAAGGGCACACCTGCACGAGGTGTGCGCTAGGCGATTTGCTAAGCAAATCGAGTGTGGGGAAGCTGTGAGCGGAGTGAGATGAGTTCTTTGAGGATCGAATTCGAAGCGGGGCTCAAAAAATGGTCAAATCAAATTCAATTTCTATATCGCGTTAACAGTTTTCTTGCATTAGGCGGGTATTATATTTCCAGATTATTTCGTCATTGCGAAGAAACCTGCTCGTGCAAGGGATTTTCTTTTTAGCAATGGCAGCGATAAGGAGCATCTCTATGGCAAAAATTATTGGCATTGATCTTGGCACAACCAACTCTGTTGTGTCGGTAATGGAAGGTGGTACACCAACCGTTATCCCGACCGCGGAGGGAGGCAGATTATGCCCATCGGTTGTGGCCTTCAATAAAAACGGCGAGCGACTCGTCGGTCAGACCGCGAAGCGGCAAGCCGTCGTCAATTCAGAGAATACGGTTTATTCCATCAAACGATTTATCGGGCGTCACTTCGATGAGACCGAAGTCGAGCGCAAGATGGTCTCCTATGAAGTTATCCCAGGCCCGGCCAACGATGTCCGCGTGAAAATCCCGGTCACAGGACGCGAATATTCACCGCAGGAAATCAGCGCCATGATCCTGGGCAAGTTGAAGGCCGACGCGGAAGCGTATCTTGGTCAATCTGTCACACAGGCTGTGATTACTGTCCCAGCCTATTTCAACGACAGCCAGCGACAAGCCACCAAAGACGCGGGCAAGATCGCAGGCCTCGAAGTGATGCGTATCATCAACGAGCCGACTGCTTCAGCACTTGCCTATGGGCTCGATAAGAAGAAGAATGAAACCATTCTGGTCTTCGACCTGGGTGGTGGTACATTCGACGTCTCCGTGTTGGAAGTGGGTGAGGGAGTGATCGAAGTCAAAGCCACGAACGGCGACACACACCTGGGTGGTGATGACTGGGATCAGCGGATTGTCAATTGGGCCGCGGAAGAATTCAAAAAGGATCAGGGCATTGATCTGCGCGGCGACCGTCAGGCGTTGCAGCGCCTAAGAGAAGCCGCGGAGAAAGCCAAGATCGAGCTTTCCAGTGTGATGGAAACCGAGATCAATCTTCCCTACATCACTGCCGATGCAACCGGACCCAAACATTTGCAGTCGAAACTTTCGCGTTCCAAATTCGAACAAATGACGGAAGATTTACTTGAGCGTTGCCGCAAGCCGTTCGAAGCGGCTCTCAAAGACTCAGGCATTAGCGCAAGCAAACTAAATGAAGTGGTGCTTGTTGGTGGTTCAACACGTATGCCGATGGTTCAGGAACTCGTTCGCAAGTTGACCAATGGCAAGGAACCGAACAAGGGTGTCAACCCTGATGAAGTTGTTTCCATCGGTGCGGCCATCCAAGGCGGTGTGCTTGGCGGTGATGTAAAGGATATTCTGTTGCTGGATGTCACCCCACTTTCATTGGGAGTTGAGACGTTAGGCAGCGTGATGACCAAGATGATCGAACGCAACACAACCATCCCGGTGCGCAAGACCGAGACCTATTCGACCGCCGCAGATAACCAGACTGCTGTGGATATCCATGTCCTGCAGGGTGAACGCTCCATGGCGGCGGATAATATGTCGCTCGGACGCTTCCGGCTGGACGGCATCCCGCCTGCGCCACGAGGTATCCCTCAGGTGGAAGTAACGTTTGACATTGATGCCAACGGCATCCTGCATGTGACCGCCAAGGATAAGGCAACAGGCAAGGAGCAGAAGGTAACAATCACCGCTTCCACAAACCTGAACAAGAATGATATTGACCGCATGGTTCAGGAAGCACGTCAGCACGAAGGCGAAGATAAGAAGCGTCGTGAACTGATCGAAGCGAAAAACAACGCCGATAGCCTTGTGTATCAGACTGAAAAAGCCCTGCGTGACCTGGGCGATAAAGTCTCGGGTTCAGATGCACAGGATATTCAGAGCAAAGTTGATGAATTGAAATCTGCTGCGCAGAGCGATGACCTCAACCGTATCAAGCGGGCAACTGAAGAGGTGCAGCAGGCCTTCCATGCACTCAGCCAGCAACTATATGCACAGGGCCAGCCTCAGCCCGAAACCCCGGGCGGACCGTCTACTCCTCCATCAAATGATGGTGATGTAGTCGAAGGTGAAGTGAGAGAGTAAAAACCTCATTACATTAAATGATGAGCGACTATTATTGAATGGTCGCTCTTTTTGATTACGGTAGTCTTGGGTCGCCGCGTCAATTTTTCTGTGATGGTATTAATAATTCGGTAGACACACAGAAACAGTAAGCTCTCGAAGTTACTGTCTCGATCATTAGAGTTTGCTGAGAATGTATTTATTATTTTGTTTACACTGTATTATGCGGGCAGTATAATCTTCACATGCAAAAACGCTTTAATCGTATCTGGGCAGTCCCCGTTTCCCTGCTGCTGCTCATTGGTCTCTACTACATCCCTCCCATCCATGACCGCCTGGCATGGCGGATCGATTCTCTTCGCACACAGATCAAATATCTCGTTAAGCCACCTGATGAGGCAGTCTTCCAACCGACTCAACAGGCGCAATTAGAACTGGCTGTCACACAGATGATGAAGACTCTTGAGGCGACTGTTATGCCGCCGGAGACTTCGACTCCCAAGCCCGGTCCCACGCTCAGGCCGACGATCACAACCACGCCTTTGCCTGCCACCGTTATGCTGGATAATATCAAATATGAACACCAGCACGGGCGCCTCAATTATTGCGGCCCGGCGAACTTCTCGATGGCGCTTACCTACTGGGGTTGGGAGGGTAACCGAGACGTGATTGGTAAAGCTGTGAAGCCGACCGACAAAGATAAGAATGTAATGCCCTACGAATTACAGGATTACATTACGGATAACGTACCTGGCTTGAGATCCATCGTCCGCAATGGGGGTGATATCGAGCTGCTCAAACGGCTTGTTTCAGCAGGTTTTCCTGTCGTGGTTGAAAAAGGGATCTATGAACTGGATGTCAACGGCAAATATGGCTGGATGGGACATTACGCCTTTGTCACGGGTTATGACGAGCCGAAAGGGTTGATAATCTATCAGGATACCTACCAGCCCCAGGGCGCACCTCCGGGACCGAATCGTCAGATCAAAACCTCGACATTCATCGAAGGCTGGCGCGCGTTCAATTACGTGTTTGTTGTTGTATATCCGGATGAAAAAGAAAGTGAAGTGCTGGCTCTGCTGGGTCCGCTTGTGGATGATGAACAGGCGAACCGCTATGCGCTGAGTGTCGCCCAGACCGAAGCGCAGACTCTTACGGATATTGACCGCTTCTTTGCGTGGTTCAACGCCGGGACGAGCCATGTCGCGTTGTTCCAGTACGCGGATGCTGCCATTGCTTATGATTATGCATTCAACCTTTATGCAGATTTGAGTGTTAATGACTCGGTTCGTCCTTATCGCATGATGTGGTATCAGACAGGCCCCTATAAAGCTTACTTTTATACCGATCGTTTTGCGGACGTGATCAACCTTGCCAACACAACCTTGAACGAGACCATCGCTGAGCCTGTCCTTGAAGAATCCCTTTATTGGCGTGGGCAGGCGTATTACATGGCCGGTAAAACTGACCTTGCGGTCAAGGATTATCGCGGCGCGTTGAGTGTACATCCCAAGTGGATACCTGCGACGCAGGCTTTGCAAGATTTGGGAGTGCAGCCTTAATAACCTCCATGCTCTCGCCGCCGTCCACAGCGGCGTATTGCATACCAAATTAGCGCCGAGGACGGCGCTGGGAGCATAGACTATGAAACTCCTCCACTTTGCCGACGCCCACATCGACATGGCCAACTATGGCCGGCATGACCCGGAAACGGGATTGCCTCTGCGCGTGCTCGATTTCCTCAAGTCATTGGATACAATCATTGACGCAGCAGTTTCTGAAAAAGTGGATATGGTCATTTTCGCAGGAGACGCTTATAAGGACCGCGCCCCAGCACCGACTTTTCAGCGGGAGTGGGGGAAAAGGATCATTCGATTATCCCAGGCCAAAATCCCAACCTTGTTGCTGGTGGGTAACCATGATCTCTCTCCTGCGTTGGGCCGCGCTCATGCCATCCAGGAGTTCGATACTTTACAAGTTCCTTTTGTGAGAGTCCTGCATAGACCTGGATTCTTTAGACCCACAGACTTATGGGATGTACCCATTCAAGTCATTGCCATGCCGTGGATCTCACGTTCAGGTTTGATGGCCACTATGGAAGCGAGCGCAACAGACTCGAAGGAATTGTTCTCGAAAATCGAATCCCGCATCTCTGAACTTGTGGAAGATTGGATAAACGAGGCGGATCAAAATCTTCCTTTGGTTCTCACGGCTCATGCATCGGTGGAAGGTGCCCAGTTTGGCGCGGAAAGAATGGTGATGTTAGGTTCTGACCTGGTATTGCCAACCGCGCTTGTGAAGGATAAGCGCCTCGATTATGTAGCGATGGGACATATACACAAACCACAGGATGTGAATGATGGATACCATCCTCCGGTTATTTATCCTGGTTCGATCGAACGCGTGGATTTTGGCGAAGCCGTGGATGATAAGTTTTTCATCGTTGCAGAAGTCACTCGCGGGGCGACGAAGGTCGAGTGGAGAAAAATCGACGGGACGCGTCCCTTCATTGAACGGCGAGCAATTTTAACGTCTGGTGAGAATGTGACCGAGTTCCTTAAATTCAATCTGCCAAAGCCAAAAGATATGTCCAGTGCGATCGTCAAGCTGGTGGTGGAATATCCCAGAGAACTGGATGTGCTGATTGACGAATCCGCATTACGAAAATATGCATGTGATTGTTTTGAGTTCCATTTGGTCAAGAAACCAAAGGTGGAAGCGCGTGTTCGTCTACCGGAGGGCCAGACGGTGAGCAGCTTGAGTCCCCTGGATCTGTTAGGGCAATATTTCGATGCCGCGAAAATAAGAGGCTCTGAAGAATTACAAAAACTCGCGCAGGAAATCATTGCAGGGCCACAGGAATAAGGGCGCGTATCTTTGAAGTTGTCCAAGTGTTTTATTTTAGAGATTCAGATAACCGGATTGATTATTAGAAAGGAGAATTGCAGTGAGACTGAATAGAAATGTTGGTTTTCTTCTCTTGGCTATATACTTGATCCTGGTGGGATTAGCAGGCTTGGGTCTGTCATTTCCATTGCTGGGCACGATCGCGGCGATCTGTGCTCTGGGGGCGGGAATTTTCCTGCTCATGTACAGGTAATAGGAATAAACGATGAAAACAGCCTCCTGGAAAGGAGGCTGTTCTCTTAGAAATCGCAGTTCTGATGTGATCTCTTTCCTATAATAAACCATCACAGTTTCCCTGCGCGAGGTAGCTATGTCACCGCAAAGTTCTCGTTATCGCTGGTTCGTCGTAGTCGTGTTCTTCTTCTTCATGCTTTTGCATCAGACCGATAAATTGATGATTGGTTCTTTGCAGGTGCCGATCAGTGAGACATTTGGATTGGACGATTTCAGATGGGGGCTTGTCAATTCAGGCGCATTAGCGGTTTCCACTGTTTTATATCCGCTTTGGGGATATTTGTATGATCGTTATGCACGCGCCAAATTACTTGCGTTGGCATCATTTATTTGGGGCGCGACCACCTGGTTGAATGCAATTGTCCGTACGTATACTGGTTTTCTGATTACGCGGGCCTCCACAGGCATTGACGATTCATCCTATCCCGGTATTTTCACCTTGATTGCCGATTACTTCGGTCCTAATCTGCGGGGCAAGGTTTATGGTATTTTGCAGCTTGCCCAGCCGCTTGGGTTTCTCGCCGGCTTGATCTTAGGGCAAGTGATCGCTCCCATGATTGGGGGCTGGCGTTCGGTCTTCTATATTACAGGGGCGCTCGGGCTGGTTGTGGCACTTTTGATCTATTTTGGCGTCAAGGAGATGCCGCGGGGCAAGGCTGAACCTGAATTCGAGAACATATCTGAAATGGCGACCTTTCGCTTTTCGTGGGCTGAAGCCAAAGAGATATTCAGGAAACGGACGATGTGGTTTATCTTTTTACAGGGATTTGTCGGCGTTTTCCCGTGGAATGTCATTATTTTTTTCTTCTTTGGCTATCTTGAAACGGAACGCGGCTATGATAGCGGTGAGATCATTGGCACAATGGCGCCGGTTATTCTCATTCTGGCTGCAGGTTATTTTGTTGGCGGATCCATAGGTGACTTCCTGTTCAAGCGCACCAAAAAGGGACGCATTCTTATTTCCAGTGCGGGCGTTTTGCTTGGCGCGCTCTTCATCTATCTGGCCATGACTACACCCCTTGATAAGCCCAATCAGTTCTTTATTTTCATGTGTCTTACCGCCATCTTTATGCCGCTCTCATCAGCCAACGTGATTGCCACCGTCTATGATGTCACTGTCCCTGAAGTTCGTTCCACGGCGCAAGCGATAGAATATTTCGTCGAGAACAGCGGTGCGGTCACGGCTCCTGCGTTGACGGGCGCGATCATCGTGGCTTCTGGCGATCGGACCTTTGCGATCTTGAGCATCTGTGTCCTCGCCTGGCTTCTCTGTTTTTTCTTCTATCTTGGGGCCCTCTTTACCATTGATAAAGATACGAATGCGCTCCGCACGCAAATGGCTGAACGTGCAAAAGCAATGTAATCTTGTTGCCGTGAACTGAAGATAGAACGTGAAATGGAAAACGAAGCGTGCATAAGGGCACTTTGTAATGGAAATTTGAGTTCGTTTGGCAGTTAAATTACCAGCGGATGGGATGGTATAATTTTTGCGCTGATTGCGTGATTTCCCACGATAGTGGTTCCAGTAAGGAGTTTTTCATGTCAGGTCATTCAAAATGGTCGACCATCAAACGCAAAAAAGGCGCGGCAGATGCCAAGCGTGGCGCCGTTTTTACGCGTCTCACCCGTGAGATCGTGTTGGCGGCGCGTGAGGGCGGCGGTGATCCCGAATCCAACTTCCGCCTGCGTCTCGCGGTAGATAAAGCCCGCGCCGAAAACATGCCCAAGGACAACATTGAACGCGCCATCCGGCGCGGCACCGGTGAAGACAAGGAAGGTACGGTGTTCGAGTCCATTATGTATGAAGGCTATGTTGGGCATGGAGTGGCAGTCATGATCGAAACCGTCACCGATAATCGTAATCGCACAGTTGCTGACCTGCGTCATGCGCTGACGAAGGCAGGCGGCAATATGGGCGAACTGGGTTCGGTTGCCTGGCAGTTCGACCGCATCGCTTATTTTTCGTTCCCTGCAAGCGCGATGAATTTCGACAAAGCCTTCGAGCTGGGCATTGAAGCAGGTGCTGATGATGTCCTTGAGGAGGACGGCACGATCGAAATCACCGGGCCCATCGAGTCGTTTAAGGAGATTGCAACTCGTTTACACAAGGCTAAGGTCCAGCCTGACGAGGCGGAACTGCGAATGTCTCCCAAGCAGGAAATGGAACTCAGCCCGGACGGCACAGTGCATGTGCTCAAGACCCTCGAGACCATTGAAGAACTCGATGATGTGCAGAACGTCTACTCGAATCTAAAGGTCTCAGAGGAAGCGATCGCGGCACTCGAAGCCGCATAATGCATATCCGGGCGACCAACTGGTCGCCCCTGCTCTTATTTAGTGACACTTGCATTAGGGATTGACCCGGGCACAGCAACCACAGGCTATGGCCTCGTGCGCCTCGCGCAGGATGGAAGCCTGGACGCCGTTAAATTTGGTGTCTTCTTAACCCCCAAGGAATCCTCAGCCCCCGCGCGCCTGGAGATGTTGTACAACCAATTGCATACACTACTGGATGAATACAAACCTGAAACGGCCGCCGTTGAAAAATTATTTTTCTCACGAAATGTAACGACAGCCCTTGCTGTTGGGCAGGCGCGCGGTGTGGTGATGTTGTGCCTGCAACAGGCGGGTATCGAAGCCTTTGAATACACTCCAAATGAAGTGAAGCAAGCGGTTGCTGGATATGGAGGTGCGCAAAAGAAACAAGTCCAGGAAATGGTGCGCGCGTTGCTTCAGCTTGATTCCATCCCCAAGCCAGACGATGCAGCCGATGCGCTGGCAATCGCGATCACACATTTGAATACAAAGAGATATGGGGACATGTAATGAAAATATTTCGCTTTGACTCTCAGGTTGGAAAATATATTGATCGCTACAATAGTTCAGGCTTTGTTATTGCAAGAATTTTACATGTGCTTGACGAAGCTGCCATCAATTGTGCTTATCTGAGTTCCGGGGGTGTCATCGGATATCATCAGGCAACAATTCCCCAATTACTTCTGGTCGTCCAAGGAGAAGGCTGGGTAAGAGGTGAATCCCCTCATGAAACCTACATCAAAGCAGGGCAGGCTGCATTTTGGGAAGAAGAAGAATGGCATGAGTCTGGCACAGAGACAGGAATGATAGCAGTGATTATTGAAGGTGTTAATTTCGATCCTGCAGAATTGATGCCCCCTGTATAATTGAAAACATGATAGCAACCTTGCGCGGTGAAATTACCCAAATCGAAGATGGCGCCCTGATCCTGGAAGTCGGCGGTGTGGGCCTGCGTGTCTTTGTCCCTGCCCCTTTGCGCGGACGCACGAAAGTGGGCGAGGCCCTCTTGCTTTATACCCATCTGGTTGTCCGTGAGGATGCATTAACCCTCTACGGCTTCGAGACGCAGGCCGACCGCGAACTCTTCAATATCCTCCTTGGCGTGGATGGCGTCGGCCCAAGGGTCGCGTTATCGGTGCTCTCCACAATGACACTGGACGCCGTCCAGCGCGCGGTCTTCGCCGATGAACCAGAACTATTGGGCCGCGTGCCAGGTGTTGGGAAGAAGACCGCCCAAAAAATGGCTCTTCATTTGAAGGACAAACTCAAGCCCACGGATACGTTGGCGCAGGTCGCTGCCATGTCTGACATGGATAGTGAAGTGCTCGCTGCCTTGACTGCACTGGGTTATTCAGTTGTTGAGGCACAGTCCGCAATCCAATCCCTTTCCAAAGACGCGCCCGATGACACAGGAGAGCGCTTGCGCCTGGCGCTACAATACTTTCAATGATCAATGGGCGGATATGCCATCCGCCCATTCGTTTTATAATCCAAAGAATGACCGATCATGAGCTGTTGAAAAAATATGAACCTGTTCTAC
>DASWKT010000221.1:0-7608 GCA_036396515.1 Anaerolineales bacterium
TCCTTCAAAACACGTTCGGCAATTGTCCTTTGCTTGGGTGTAAGCGGTGAATTTTTACCCGAGAGCTTTTTCACCCATTCGAGAGTCTTCAGCACAGGCCACGATGTGGCTGTGATGATATTGATGTCATCCACGGTCACAGCCAAGGCGGCCGGATTCAATCTTTTGCCCTTACAGGTGGGGCAGGGCCGGTCAGACATGAACTCGGAGATCTTCTCGCGAATATATTCCGAATTGGTCTCACGATAGCGCCGCTCCAGGTTGGTGATCACACCCTCGAAGGCACGTGAGAATCTGAATTCGTGTCCATTCGAGTTCCTGTACGTCATCTGGACTTGCCTCTCTCCAGTGCCGTATAAAATGATATCGAGTTGTTCTTTTGTCATTTCACTTACGGGCGTGTCGAGGTCGATCCTGTAGGCTCTGGCCGCGGCTTGAAGTCCCTGCCAATAGTAGCCGCCCTCTTCTTTCGGTCCACTCCACTCCATGCTGGCGATCGCTCCCTCGTTCAGAGACCGCTCGGGGTCTGGAATGATGCGCTCGGGGTCGATTTCCAGTTTCGAGCCGAGACCCTGACAATCCGGGCAGGCACCTTGAGGAGTGTTGAAGGAGAAAGTGCGCGGTTCCACTTCGGAGATACTGACGCCATGTTCAGGACAGGCAAGATGTTCCGAAAAATGAATGTCCTGCTTTTGATCGACCAGATTGACGGATACGTATCCTTCGCCGAACTTCAGCGCAGTCTCAACTGAATCGGTCAGGCGGGTGCGGGCAGCTTTCTGATCTTCCTTTTCACCATTTTGTGAAATCACAAGACGATCCACCACGGCCTCGATGGTGTGCTGCTTGTAGCGGTCGAGGCTGATCTCATCGTCGAGGCTGTGCACATCGCCATCCACGCGGGCACGCGTAAAGCCAGCTTTGCGGATCTCTTCAAAGACCGCCTGATAGGTCCCCTTGCGCGCACGTACCAGCGGAGAGAGGATGAGCACGCGGGTGCTATCCGGGAGCGTTTCGATCTTGTCCACGATCTCCTCCGCAGACTGTTTCACCACCTCGCGTCCACAAATCGGACAGTGCGGGATGCCGGCGCGCGCGAACAAAAGCCTCATGTAGTCATAGATCTCGGTAACGGTACCCACCGTCGAACGGGGATTATGCGATGTAGATTTCTGGTCAATAGATACGGCGGGGGAGAGTCCGTCTATATAATCCACATCCGGCTTGTCCATCTGCCCGATGAACTGGCGCGCGTAGGCGGAAAGCGATTCCACGTAACGCCGCTGGCCCTCTGCAAAAATCGTGTCAAACGCCAGCGACGATTTGCCCGAACCGGATAACCCCGTAATCACAACGAACTTGTCGCGCGGAATCTCGACGGTGATGTTCTTTAAATTATGCACGCGTGCACCAACCACGCGGATGGTTTCGGATGACATGTTTCTCCTCGGAAAGTCAATTATAGCACATCTGTTTCATTTATCCTGAAACTTGTGAAGGTCCGCAATCTTTTATTATACCCAGAGTTATCTAATGGAGTCCAAAGTCTCCAGGCGTTGGACGACGAAAGCAATTCCGACCGAGGATTACAATGAAATTAAAATGTTGCGTGATATACTCCCAGCAACTTCCAAAACCCGGTGGTGTTATTCTTAGCAGACCCGCCGGTAGGGATACACGTGCCGGATATCGAATTCAACGAAGAAGATGTTTTAGTCCGCGCTTCGCAGGGCGACCGGGATGCGTTTGGTCAGCTTTACGGGCGTTACATAGACCGCATCTTCAACTATGTATACTACCGGACGGGGAACCTCCACGATGCGGAGGATCTCACTGCCCGCGTATTTCAGCGGGCGATGAATCACATTCACAACTATACAGACCGCGGTGTCCCATTCTCTGCCTGGCTGTACCGCATCGCACACAACCTGGTTGCCAACTGGCATCGTGACCGGAGCCGTAGGCAGGAAATCCCTCTAAACGATTTGCCGGTCCTGCCTTCAAAAGGAGATCATCCCGAAAGGAATCTAGTCCGTTCACAGGAACAGGATTCGCTTCTTCGCCTCATCCGGCGCCTGCCATCGGAACGACAGAGTCTTCTCATCCTGAAGTTCGTCGAGAACATGTCGAATGCAGAGATCGGAGCAATTATGGGACGCAGTGAAGGAGCCGTGAAAAGTCTCTACCATCGAACCCTTCTGGCGTTGCGTGACCAGATTGGCGATCAAAATATCAACCTGGATAATGAGTAATCACGCGATTGATTTTAGATTCACAGTATAACGAGTACGAGAATGAACAAACGCAAGCCAACACTTTCTGACGATCAACTCTATGCCCTGGAAGAACATCTCGCGGGGACACTCAAGCCTGTTACGCCTCCAATGGAGGTGGTCCAACGTCTGCGCGAACGGATTCGATTTCCGCAGCCTGAGGAAATTGCCTGGCGTCTGCGTGACTGGAACAGGATGTTCCTCATTTTTGGAGGAGTCATGTCTGGCATGTTACTGCTGATTACGATTGCGCGCGCCTTTTTCTATTTGGTGGGACGCAGACATATTGGTTGACATCCTCTATAGATAAAGGCTCCGAAAGTCTCCGCAATGGCTTTCGGAGTCTTTCTATTTCAGTAGTTCAGCGCAGAGCTTCCCTGCTTCGGCAATCAGATCCACATTTACAGGCAATTTGAATTCCTCATTTACACGCCGGGTTAAATAACGGGCGGATTGGCGCAGCTCAGCGGAAAGTGATTGTTCCTCTGCCAACATATTGAGCAGGTCATACGCGCTGGGTGTGCGGATGATCTCGCCACGGCGTGTGAAATATTCGCGTGCCGCGATCCCCGCCGCACGCCGGGCACAGACGCGTGCCTGCCCCTCATTGCCGCGGGCGCGCGCCCGTTCGGCTCTTTCAAACTCTGCCTTTATTTCAGAGGCTGGGTCTTTCATAGCTCAAATTATACTCATGTGACTGTCACCTGCAGGTGTATTATGTTTATAATCTGTCATCCGGAAGGAGGTGGCTTATGAAAGCCAGAGAATATATGCCAATTTTTGTGATTATTATCAGTGCAATTCTGGTCATGTCATGTCTGCTGCCTGGCATGATTCCGCTGACGCGTGAATCTAAGGCACCTATGCCAACGATGGAAAAGAATACTGATACGGTGATTGAGGTATTATCCGGCCGGGACTGGCAGCCCTTGCAAGGACTTGCTCAAGAGCAGTACCCTGAGGAGGATTTCGCCAGGCCAGGCACTCTGACATTCACGGTAAACATCGCAGATAACCAGCCGACTTACTTCAATTATGGCTGGTGCGCCGTTGACGAGGAAACGTTGCGGCAGAATTTTGAACACATGGATGTAAGACTTTATGTCAATGACGATGAACTTGGCACTGATGTAGTGCACAACCTGA
Source organism: Anaerolineales bacterium (assembly GCA_036396515.1). Taxonomy (GTDB): domain Bacteria; phylum Chloroflexota; class Anaerolineae; order Anaerolineales; family Villigracilaceae; genus Defluviilinea. The sequence goes on from DASWKT010000221.1 coordinate 3,420, forward strand.
CATTCACCTCGCCAAATAATCTGCTCTGCTTGGATTTTGGTGTGTTGATTTTGGAATGGCCTGTTGGCGAACATAAGCTCGAAGCCGTCGCTACCTTTAAGGAAAAGATCAACGATGGGCTTGCGGATTTTGAGGCTGGGGACTATGTATTTGTGTACAATGTGACAGTTGAGAAATAGAGAAAGACATGACTTGCCCCAATATAATCTTCCAGTATTTTAACCACGGATACCTGCCTGATTTGCTACACTCCCCGGCATGGTCGGAGACACGCCCGGGGCAGGGGTGCGAATGCGCTTAGCCGCGCAGCGGCCGGCTAATTTCTTACCTTTCAGGGCGCATTTTCGGGCAATTAATTCAAAATCCGTGTTTCTCCATGCAATACTTGCACCGCACGCACACCTGCCCCGGACGCAGGTGCCGGGGAGTGCAGGTGTCAGTGGCTCAATCCTTAAGTTTGCTGTTAATCATTTTTATGTTAATCCCAAATCCTGTATCGTAGTAAAGTCCAAACGGCTTCAAAGGCATCTTTCAATTTGATCTTTTTCCCCTGGGCGTAATCACGCGGATTGAAGGTGATTGGCACCTCAAAGATACGATAGTTGCGCTTGAGTATTTTGGCTGTAAACTCGGGTTCAAAGTTGAAACGTTTGGCTTTGATCGTCATCCCCTCGATTACCTCGCGGCGGAAGACTTTATAACCTGTTTCCATGTCGGTCAGAATGGTGTTATAAAGAATGTTGGTCATGAGGGTCAGTGATTTATTCGCGACCATGTGCCAGAACATGGTGACGCGATGAGAGCCACCGAGAAACCTTGAGCCATACACTACATCAGCAATGCCTTCTTTGATGGGCTTAAGGAGAATGGGGTAATCACGCGGGTCATATTCCAGGTCCGCGTCCTGTATCAGCAGAATATCACCTTTAGCGGCGTTCAGTCCTGTGACAACTGCTGCGCCCTTGCCTTGATTGCATTCATGCAGAATCACCCGAACCTTTTTTTTGCCATCCAGTTCTTGAAGGATACTGCGTGTGCCGTCTTCAGAACCATCATCTACGATGATAATTTCCTTGGTTAATTTTGTGGATTGCACCCGCTTCACGATCTCACGGATATGTTCGGCCTCATTATAGACAGGTATGATGACAGAGAGGTTCATAGTGTTGCAAATTATATACGATATTAATTAAGCCGAATTCAAAGTAACTTTGGCGTGCTATAATTTAGCACGCAGTAATCAATCTGATTTCATGGAGCATCCCGAACCGGGAGATGGTATGAGTAACCCTCTTATAAAACCGACAGCTGGTACCGTATTATTCTCGCCGCCGCCGATCAACTCAGTGGAGGATACCGGTCTTTCTGCTCTCTGGTTGCAGGATCTGGCTTTGAAGATACTCTATTCTCAGGGATATATGGGCGGGTTTAAGATCGCCGAGCTGATGGCACTTCCTTTTGCTGGAGTGACAGATACCATCCTTGAGTCGCTCAAGCGTGAAAAACTGCTGGAAGTGAAATCGTCCCAGGGCGGGTTGGGCGAAGGGGCATATACCTATGGTATCACGGGAGCGGGCATCAGTCGCGCCCGTGAAGCATTGGAACGCAGTCAGTATGCGGGCCCCGCGCCTGTTCCTTTTGAAGTTTACAACGAAGCGATCCGACGCCAGAAGACAGGACGTATGGCCGTCACCACGCGCACCATGCGTCAAATCCTTGCGCAGCTGGTGCTTTCAGAAGCCACGTTTCAGCGATTGGGCCCTGCCCTCAACTCGGGCACATCGATATTCATGTATGGTCCTCCCGGCAACGGTAAGACCAGCGTCGCCCGTGCTTTTGGCAATCTGGTGCTCAGCCAGGCGATGTACATCCCTTATGCTGTATATCTCGATGGTCAGGTGATCAAAATTTATGATCAGGTCAGCCACAAACTCGCGCCGGGTGTGGAAGTTCCAAATGCCAGCGGTACCGGCAACCTCCGCACAAGTCAACGCCGCGATCCTCGCTGGGTGAAAGTGCGCCGGCCGTTCATTGTGGTCGGTGGTGAGTTAACTCTGGAAGGCTTGGACCTGGTCTATGACGAGGTGCATAAGTTTTACGAAGCGCCATTCCAGGTGAAAGCCAATGGCGGCATTTTGTTGATCGATGACTTCGGACGGCAGCAGGTGCGTCCGCGTGATCTGCTCAACCGCTGGATCGTACCGCTCGAAAACCGTGTGGATTTCCTCACGCTTCATAATGGGCGGAAAGTTGAAGTGCCTTTCGACGTTTTGATCGTCTTCTCGACAAATCTCCCGCCAAAAGACCTCGTGGACGAAGCTTTCCTCAGGCGTTTGAGACACAAGATAGAGATTGGCGACCCATCTTATGAAGAGTATCGCGAAATATTCAAGCGCGTTGCCCAGGATAAAAGAGTCGAATATAGCGACCAGGGGCTGGCCTATCTATTGCAGGAATGGTATATCAAACGCAACCGCAAACTGCGTGCTTCGCACCCACGCGACCTGTGTGACCAGATCCTTGATATTTCAAGCTACCTTGCCGTCCCGCCCGTCATGACACGTGATATGCTTGACCGTGCGGCGATGGCGTATTTTGTTGATATTTAGTCTTATACTTCATATCGCATTACGGATTACGCATCACTTCTCGTAATGCGTGATCCGTTAATCGTTTATCATGCTGGAAACCCTCCCCCGTCCCACTATCTTTGCTCATCGCGGTGCCGCCGCTCATGCTCCAGAGAACACTCTGGCTGCGTTTGAATTGGCGTTGGCACAAGGCGCGGACGGGATTGAACTGGATGCGAAGCTGTCCGCGGATGGGCACGTGATTGTCATGCACGACGCAACAGTAGATCGCACAACCGATAGCCATGGCCGCGTGAAAGATCTGTCTCTGGCAGAGCTTCGTTCTCTGGATGCAGGTAATTTTGTTGCTGAGAAGTATCGTGGGGAGAAAGTCCCAACCCTGGAAGAAGTCTTTGAAGCCTTGGGGAAACGCATGTTCGTCAACGTTGAACTGACAAATTACAACACTCCGGGCGATCATCTGGTTGAATCCGTTTGCATGCTGGTTAAGAAATTCGGATTGCAGAAACAGGTACTGTTTTCATCCTTCTTTGCGTCGAACCTTTCGAAAGCTCGTGGCTTGCTCCCGGAGGTCCCGCGTGGGCTACTGGCTTTCAATGGGCTTCTCGGTGCATGGGCACGCTCCTTTGGCTTTGCGTTTGGCAAATATCAGGCGTTACACCCTCATTTGAAAGATGTAACTCCACAACAGGTTCAGCGAGTGCACCGCTTGAGGCGACGAGTCCATGTGTGGTCGGTTAACACAGCACAGGATATGCGTCGGTTGTTCCATTGGGGTGTTGACGCGATCTTCACCGATGATCCACAGTTGGCAGTTCAGGTGAGAGGGGAATCCGAGTGAAGTTTGAGATCGGTTTGTATAACAGCATACGGGCTGTGGCCTGGAAAAGATGCGTGAATTGTGGCGCGGGAGGAACATGGAATTGAGACGTGCCTTTAGGTGGATGACGACTGTAGCCGTGCTAACGCTCATCGCATCCACTCTTAAGCCGATACCTGCTGCGCAAGCACAACCCTTGCAGGTACAAACACTGCTCGCTTCGATGTCCCCTGAGGAACGAGTGGGACAATTATTCCTTGTAACTTTAAGCGGCATTGATAGCGGCGCGGAATCGCAAATCCATGACCTGATCGCAAATCATCATGTGGGTGGCGTGGTTCTGCTGGCTGAGAATAATAATTTTGTTGATGATCCGGATACGATTACGGGTGCTCAGCAGCTCATCCGCGCTTTGCAAACTATCGAATGGGAAGCTACGGAGAATTCAACTGAACCTGCTCGCAACGTATATGCTCCGTTGTTTATTGGCATTTCGCAGGAAGGCGACGGTGCTCCGCACGATCAAATCCTGAGCGGCCTCACCCCGCTGCCTGACGCGATGGCGATAGGTGCAACATGGAAGACGGAGTTGGCGCAACAGGTTGGTTCAGTACTGGGAAATGAATTATCCGCGCTTGGCTTCAATTTCCTTCTTGGACCTTCTCTTGATGTGGTCGAGTCACCCAATCCATCCGCGCGTAGTGACCTGGGTACGCGCGTCTTCGGCGGTGACCCATTCTGGGTGGGTGAGATGGGACGTGCGTTTATCTCAGGGCTG